>NZ_MPPE01000029.1:0-54379 GCF_001896645.1 Tepidanaerobacter sp. EBM-49 | reverse complement strand
TGGGTCCTGAATTTTGAAAGCAGGCTTTTATCCGGAAGGGCATCTTCAGGATTGAGGCCTAAAAAATACAGGTAGGCAAGGTTTAAGCTTGCTTCCTCTGATAAAATGACAAAGGCATTTCATAAATTAACAAGAAGAAAATCTTTTGAAGGAGCAATTAAAGGCTATTTTAGAAGTTTGGAAATTATATACAATCATGGAGAAAACACTTATCACCCTCATTTTCATTTGATTTTAGCTGTTGCACCCAGTTATTTTAAAGACGGCAAGCAATATATTTCTCAAAAAAGATGGTGAGAGCTTTGGAAGTCTTGTTTAAAAGTCGATTATGAACCGGTGATTGATGTTAGAAAATTAAAAGAAAACAATAAAAAAGAAATCGCTGAAGTAGCTAAATATACAGTAAAAGAAAGTGATTATTTGATTAGAGATGAATTTGATAACATTGATAAAGAATCAACTGATGAAGTTGTAAAAACATTAGATAACGCACTTCATAGAAAAAGGCTTATAAGTTTTGGATTTAAGTTTAAAGAAGTTCATAAACTTTTAAATCTTGACGATAGTGAGGACGGAGATTTAATAAAAACGGATAACGAAGAATTAAGGGAAGATTTGACGGAAATTATTTTAAGATATCAATGGAATATTGGAATAAAGAACTATCAACTCATAGAAATTCTTGAAGAAAAAAAGATGACTCAAATTAAGGAGGGTTTTTAATGAAAAAAGCTTTTATTGCAATGGGATTAATGGCTTTATTAATGATTGTCGGTGGTGGTCTTATTAGTATGATATTTACTTCTTTAGTTGGTGGTGGCATAGAGCAGAGTTATATTTATCCAATTTATGGTGGGATAATTGTATTAACAGGTGTAGTTGTTGGTGCATCACAATCAGTTATTGAGGAAATTAAAGATTTAAAAGAATTGTTAAAAGATAATATTTAAGATTTTATAGCATGCCCATTACCAAGAAGAATACGACCGAAAGAAATTGATATAGAAATTGATATATCTAATCCACCACGGATAGAATATCCAATACTTGCCATTCCTTGTTGGTGACTAACACGAGATATAGTTTCTAAATGCGAACGGGATTGTCTTTTTAGTACAAAAATACTATATCCTTCGCTTGCGTAGAAATAATTATCTTGTAATGCAGCTGAATATTGGTATCCACTACCATAAGAAGTCATACCACCTTCAGGTGGTTGATAAGTAGGTGATTGCCAAAAAGAACTTTGTGGCCCGTATATATGGTTATATTTTACATTTGCGGTTTTCCCTGTAATTTCCCAATTATTCCAAGAGGTAATTAAGACACCTTTCATTTTGAAAGCAGGAACACCTTGCCATCTAAATTCACTTCTAACTCTTCTATTTGTACCTGTGTAATTATCAATTGATGAAGTAGTAATACAGGTAGCTGAAAGTAAAATTTTATCATTTGTAGTTGCTTCTAAAGGATTATATGATTATTACCAAAAACTATAGTTTTTGGTAATAATCATTGTTTAGCCTAATTAAAAAATGAACTCTTTTCGCCTGCAAATAGAGACCGCTACAGCATGTTAAATGTGAAGATAGAAGATATAAAATCCACCATTTTTCTCATGAGGATTTCATAAATTTTTATAGGCCAAGGCTATAAAGGAGAAAAAGGTGAAGGTAGAGGAGTTGGAAACTGCACTAGAGGCTTTACACAAAACGTGCCGGGATGTCCTCCTACGGCCAAGGACATACTTGAAGTATTAGAGAAGAACCTTTAGATAAAGTTTTATTTTGTATTGGCCTGTGCGAAAAATAACTCTTATGCAGTCGGAATGTTTTGCTAAAATTGTGACTAGACTGGTATAATATTAACAGGAGGGGTGCGCCAGTTCGGTGGCAGATATTTAACTGGTGGGAATCCAGTCTGGTAAGGTCTAGCAAACCGCCAGTACCGAGTCTTTGGAGCCTTAAAGGCTAACAATAAGGTTTAAGCGTAGGACAGGGAGCAGGAACGCCGTAATGCGAAAGCGTGAAGTGATAGAGTTCCGTCATAGAATCGATTGTATGGGATGGTCTGATACCTCCGAGGGTCATCAACAAGGAATAATCGTTAAAGCGAGATTATGAGAACATACCGGAATCCGAGAGCACGGCATACCTGACATCGTGATATCTGACATACCTGGGAGACCTGGGTGGTTCTGCCAAAGAGCAGTAGGAAGCATCGACCAATGCAATGGTGAGTGTGGACGAAGACCACTGAGGAGTCGGATTAGTCCATAGTACCAATGAAAGTAGTAATGACACTGGAGGAAAGGGACTAACAGTAAGAAGCTTCTGCAGACAAAACATAGGAGGCACTAAGAGGCAAAATGTCTATGGAAAAAGAGAAAGCGGAAATAGCCAAATTCGTAGAGAAACATGAAAAAGTACAATCGTTGATGAGATACGTCAACAAAGAAACACTGTCCGAAATATACCAAAAACAACCGAAGAACAAAGCCGTTGGAATCGACCAGGTAACGAAAGAAATGTATGGGGAAAACCTGACAGAAAATTTAGAAGACTTATTGGCAAGGATGAAGAAATTTTCCTATAAACCGTATCCGGTACGAAGAGCCTATATACCTAAGGGAGACGGCAAAGTCAGGGGACTGGGAATACCATCCTTTGAAGACAAACTCGTACAAGGGGCATTTAAGGAAATACTTGAAGCAATCTATGAGCCAAAATTCAAAGACTTCTCGTATGGATTCAGACCTAACAGAAGCTGTCATGACGCAATCCAGAAAGTGAATAAGCATATCATGGCAGATAAGGTGAACTATGTAGTTGATGTCGATATCAAAGGTTTCTTTGATAACATTAACCACGAGTGGATGATGGCATTTCTTGAACACGACATAGCAGATAAGAACTTTCTAAGATACATCAAGAGATTCTTAATAGGCGGTGTCATGGAAGACGGAAAACGATTAGAGACAGACAAAGGAACAGTACAAGGGGGGCTTATTTCACCAGTGATGGCAAATGTCTACCTACACTACGTACTAGACCTATGGTTTGACTGGGTTAAGAATCGGGAGTTCAAGGGCGAGATGTACATGGTTAGATACGCAGATGATTTTGTCTGCATGTTTCAATACGAAAATGAAGCACATAAGTTTTACGAACTTCTTAAAGAGAGATTGAAGAAATTCGGTCTGGAGATTGCAGAAGATAAAAGCAAGATAATCCCCTACGGAAAATTTAAAGGGACAAAAGAATCTTTTGATTTTCTAGGTTTTACGCATTACAATGCGACAAGTCATTGGGGTAAATACTGCCTTTTGCATAGGACAAGTAAAAAGAAGTTAAAGCTAAAGAGAAAGGCAGTCAAGGAGTGGCTAAGAGAACACATGCACGAAAGTATCCCTGAAACAATCAGGAAACTGAACACTAAGCTTTTAGGTCACTACAGGTACTACGGTATCTATGGTAACTTCATGGGAATGAAGAAGTTTTACTACTATGTAAAATGGGAGTTATACAGAACCAAAAGAAGACGTGACCAGTCTTGTTGGCTTACATGGGATAAGTTCAAGGCAATCCTCAAGATACACCCTATTGCCTACCCTAAAATATATCTTAAAAGTGCTTATTAGGCGAATGACTTACTGAAGAGCCGTATGCCTTAATTGGGCACGTGCGGTTCCGTGAGGGGCTTTTGAGACTCACCCTTCACATACAAAGAAATTTCCTTTGGAAGGAGGGAAGTCGAGACAGAGTCTACTCGACGCTGCCATGCAAAAATTACTTATAGTAGATGATAATAAACAGATAACCTCAATACTAGAGGAATATGCAAAAAAAGAAGGTTATAATACAATAATTGCCTTAGATGGGGAACAGGCAATAGAGTTATTTAATAAAGAAAACCCTGACATAATCTTACTGGATGTAATGATGCCTAAAAAAGATGGATTTACAGTAGTCCGAGAGATTCGCCGCACATCAAATGTGCCTATTATTATGATTACGGCCCGTGGAGAAGATTTTGAACGAATTATGGGCCTGGAAATTGGTGCAGATGATTATATCGTAAAGCCGTTTTCTCCGGGAGAAGTTATGGCAAGAATTAGGGCTGTAATGAGACGTATTGTGCGGGAAGATGCAAAGCCTCAAATTTTTACTTATGACAATCTGACTATTTCTCTTGACGATTATTCAGTTACTATTGGTGATGAAAAGATTTCTTTGACGAAAAAAGAAATTGAAATTTTGTGGACCCTTGCTACTTCAAACAAGGTATTTACTCGGGAAAACTTACTGGATATAGTATGGGGGCAGGATTATTTCGGCGATACCAGGACGGTAGACAGTCATATTAAAAGATTACGAGCGAAACTGGAAGAACACGATCATCCTTCTTGGGACATAAAAACAATATGGGGTGTAGGATATAAATTTGAGGTAAAATCAAATGAGAAAAAATAGAATTGCTATAAAGCTTAGTGTAAATTTTGCCATAGCTTTATTGACGTTTTCAATAATAATCGGAAGTATGTTTTTTTATCTTTTTAGGAATTATACAATAGAAATTCACAAAAATGAACTTCTTAAATATGCCACGTCCTTATCAAATATATTATCAACAGAGGAAAATCGCAATTTGTCAAGAGGCATGGGCGGCTACGGTGCATATCTTCGTTTTATTGTGGATGTTGCAGATACCGATGTTTGGATATTAGACAAAAATATGGAACTTACTACTGCCGGCAAAGGGCCGGGAATGATGAGCGGCAAATATAACTTATCTGCACTGCCGCCGAACGCAGAAGAACTTATTTTGCAAGTTCTACAAGGGAAAACAGCATTTAGCGAGGGCTTCAGCGAGACTTTGGCACAGCCTACTCTGACGGTCGGTACACCTATAAAAAATGAAAGCGGTGAAATTATTGGCGCAGTTCTGCTCCATTCGCCCATAGAAGGAACAAAATCAGCAGTAAATAAAGGGTTTTCCATTCTCATAACAAGCATGCTTTTAGCTCTTGCCATTACATCAGTGCTATCGCTTTTTTTCTCTTACTCATTTACCAAGCCGTTAAACAAAATGAAAGAAGTGGCATTGCAATTATCCGCCGGCGATTATGCCGCAAAGTGCAATATAAATCAAAATGATGAGATAGGGGAACTGGCCAATACCATAGACTCGCTTGCGGTTCGTTTAGATGAAGCAAGTAAAGAAAGCAGCAAACTTGAAAAACTGCGCCGTGAATTTGTGGCAAACATTTCTCATGAGCTCAGAACTCCTATAACTGTTATTCGAGGTTCGTTGGAGGCTTTGCATGATAAAGTGGTCACTGATTCGGATAAAGTTGAAGAATACCAGATTCAAATGATTAATGAAGCAAAATTTCTGGAGCGTCTTGTAAGCGACTTGCTTGATTTATCTAAACTGCAAAATGCGGAATTTGCAATAGATAAGAGCACTATTAATATTAATAATGTGATATCAGACGTAACAAGAAGCGCTACTCAGCTTGCAAATAAGAAAAACATAGAAATAAAAACAAAATTTGAATATGATACGATTAATATTCAAGGAGATTATGGCAGACTAAGACAAATGTTTCTGATTCTTATAGATAATGCCATAAAGTTTTCGCCTAATAATAGCACGATTGAAATTTTAGCTACAAAAGAAGAGATTTCGATTCGAGATAATGGGCCCGGTATAGATGATGCTGATCTTCCGTATATCTTCGACCGGTTTTTTAAGACCCATGGAGAAGATAATAAATCCGGCACAGGTCTTGGACTTGCTATTGCAAAACAGATTGCAGAACGACACAATATTATGCTTACAGCTGAAAACAATCCGGATGGTGGAGCAAAATTTATATGCAAATTACCAAGTGATTAGAAATGCTTGTAATGACACAACTATGAGCTTTAAATGCCCCTAAAATATTTAAAAAATGACATTGTTTTGCCATATATATCTTATATATTTAAATCACAGTAGAAGACATTCTACAAATAAAAAAATTGGGGGTAATGAAATGAAAAGCTTAAGAAAAATATTTATAGTGGGAGCAGTAGTTTTGTTAGCAGGAGCAACATCTTTGACCGCATTTGCAGCATCGAATTACGATACACCTGCACAAGCAGTTGCAGGTATAACCGGACGCACGGTTGAGAGCGTTGTGGAAGAAAGGATTAATTCAAACAAAACATATGGCGCAATAGCATCAGAGGCAGGGAAGCTGGATGAATTTAAATCAGAAATGCTAGAAATGAAGAAAGAAATATTAGCAGAACAAGTGGCTGAAGGGAAAATTTCCCAAGAAGAGGCAGACGAAATAATTGCAAGGATTGAAGAAAACCAAAAGAATTGCGATGGCACAGGCGGCGCGCGACTTGGACGCAATTTTGGTGCAAGCTTTGGATTTAACGGACAAGGTCTCGGTAGTGGTGGAACAAAAGGTGAAAATGCCACAGGCAGAAATCAAAATGGCACAGGCGGCATAGGAAACGGTGGAGCAAGATTGCGTGATGGTTCATGCAATACTGGTAATTAACAACAATATAAAAAAATACCTCTGGAATGTTCCAGAGGTATTTTTATGTGAATGATTTATGCTTATAGTCTAAATAAGTTAGAATTTTTATGGTGTTAGAAGGAATTATTTAAGTGAATGTAGAACTCTATAGTTGGAATGAGCCCTTATCTTTGGATTTTTAAAAAATAAATTATCAGAGGGAGGTATAAGCAAATGAAGGGCAGAACGAGAAGACATGAGCGAGCAACATCACCTGAGACTTTAGTGTTAAGCGTGCTTATGGCAGCTTTGTCCGCTATCATCTGTATGCAGATCATCGGCAGGATCGGAATTACTCCTAACACATCAATAATTGGGGCAGTAGTAGCTATGGCGTTGGCGAGAATTCCTGCTGAATCAATGAAAAAATTTCGTTCTCTAGAAAGGCAAAACTTAGTTCAGACAATGACATCAGCAGGAGGTTTTGCTGCTGCAAACTGCGGTCTTTTGGCGGTAGGTATAGTTTATTTGTTTGGTGAGCCCAATTTAGTTATTGCGATGCTGATTGGATCTACTATTTCAACATTAATTGGCATGAGTTTTGTATATAGCGTATTTGATTCGGATTTGTATCCGGGGGATTACCCGTGGCCGCCCGGAGTAGCTACAGCCCAAGCGATTATAGCGGGTGATGAAGGTGGGAAAAAGGCCAGGAGATTAATAGAAGGAATTTTAGCCGGCGTGATTGGAACGCATTTTAATCTTCCTATGGCTGGCATCGGTATTGTTTTTATTGCTAATATATTTGCTATGGCATCACTGGGGATAGGGTTAATATTGCGCGGATACTCTCAACAAATCTTCAGCATGGATTTAGGCCAAACATATATACCTCATGGCGTTATGATCGGTGCCGGAATAGTCAGCTTAATTCAAGCAATCCTTGTTATTCAGCGCGAATCTTCGTCAAAGACAGAAGAAAGGGAGGACTTGGCAAGACAAAGGACAGTTACTCCCCCTCAAGTAAAAAGAAATATGTCATTACATTTAGGACTTTATATCTTAGGTGCTATAATATTAGCGCTAATTAGTGGAATTTTTGCCAATATGACATTTGGCAGTATAGTACTTTGGACATTATGGTCTGGAGTTTCTGCGTTAATTGCAGCTATACTTGTGGGACTTGCAGCCATGCATTCAGGTTGGTTTCCGGGTTTTGCGATAACCATTATTTTTTTGACATTAGGTTTATTTATGGGTTTTCCCGGATTGCCCTTAGCACTTTTAAGCGGATATGTGGCAAGCTCCGGCCCATGTTTTGCTGATATGGGTTATGATTTAAAGACAGGTTGGATTTTGCGAGGAGAAGGCAAGGATACCGAATATGAGTTAGAAGGCCGCAAAGAACAAGTGATATCCGAATTAATCGGCGGCATTGTGGGAATGATTGTAGTCGGACTATTTATGAATATGCATTTTGAGTTGAACCTGCTGCCGCCTGTTAGCGGAGTTTTTGCTACAACTATTAAGGCAGGTGCAGAGCCTGGCATTGTTCGACAGCTAGCCCTTTGGGCTATACCGGGCGCGATCTTGCAAGGCATAGGCGGATCCGGCCGCAGCATGGGGATCCTTTTTGCTACAGGGCTGCTAATTAATAATCCTATTTATGGTATCGGAGTCCTAATTGCTGTAGCTGTAAGACTTATCATAGGCACTGAACCTATGGAAATCAGAGAAGCAGGATTAATTGCAGGTGATGGTCTGTATGGTTTCTTCTCGGCATTAGCGAAAACATTCTTTTAGAATTGAAACTATTTAACAAGAAAAGAGTTTAATATTGGAGGTCTTATTATGGCAAGGCTAAAACTTACCAAAGACTTGATAGACGCTGCCGTCTTAGGCGGATGCGTACTGGGAGGCGGCGGTGGGGGTTCGATGGAAGAAGGCAGGCAAATTGCAAATATCGCATTGAGTTTATCTTCGGTAGAGCTTGTAGACATAGAAGATATGAACGATGATAATATCTTAATAAATGTATCTGCGGTAGGCGCGCCTTCTGCTAAAGATGCTTACGCAGAACCGATTCATTATTTGCAAGCTGTAGAGCTTATGAAAAAAATAAGCGGTATAGAACCGGACGGAGTTATTACTAATGAAATGGGCGGTCTTGCAACGGTAAATGGATGGCTTCAAGCTGCAATGCTGCAAGTGCCAATTGTCGATGCGCCGTGTAATGGAAGGGCGCATCCCACGGGAGTCATGGGAGCTATGGGATTGCATAAGGATCCGAACTATAAATCTTATCAGGTGGCAGTCGGGGGAAGAAAAGAAAAATCTTCCTATATAGAAGTAATTGCAATGGGAACGGTGCAAAAAGCCTCGGCTTTAATAAGGCAGGCAGCGGTGCAGGCAGGAGGTCTTGTTACTGTGGTAAGAAATCCTGTAACTTGCAAATATGCAAAGGAGAATGCGGCATTAGGTGCAGTAAAACAAGCTATAGAGCTTGGAAACAGAATGCTTGAAGGCAAAAAAAGCGGTTCTTCAAAAGTGATCGAAAATATTTGCGACTTTCTCAAAGCAGATGTAGTAGCAACTGGCACTATAAAAAGCATTGAATTAAGCATGGAAGGCGGTTTTGACGTAGGAAAGTTTGAAATGAACGAAGATATAGAGGTAACTTTTTGGAATGAGTATATGACACTAGAAAAAGGTAAAGAGCGTATAGCAACTTTTCCGGACTTAATTATGACAATCGATGCAGAGACCGGAATGCCTTTAACGTCAGCTGAAATCAGAGAAGATAAAAAAGTAGCTCTCATTAAAACAGATAGAAAAAATCTAAAACTTGGCGCAGGAATGAAAGATCCGAAGCTTTTAGCTGATTGCAGCAAGATTATAGGTAAGACAATTTGTTAAATAGGCAGGTGGATAAATTGAATCTTAAAGTAGGCTTAATCAGGGTGCTTACAACTGAAGATAGAGATTTTTTAGACAAGCATGGCAAGATATTGCAAGAACTTTTTCCGAATTTACAGATTGAATCAAGATGTATTCCGGATCAACCGGAAGGAATACACGACGATGAAACTGAAAAACTTGCACTGCCTAAAATACTAAGTCTTGCTAAAGAATTTGAAGAAAGTGGTAAGGATGCAGTATTCATAAGCTGTGCAGCAGATCCCGGTGTTATAGAAGCAAGAAAAAGCTTGAGGATACCGGTAATTGGCGCAGGTTCTTCTTGCGCATCAGTAGCTTTAAGTTTGGGCAATAAGATAGGTGTATTGGGAATTACTAAAACAGCACCTGCGGTAATGGTAGAAATTTTAGGCAAAAGGCTTGTTAAATCAGTGAAACCTAAAGAAGTGGACACAACATTAGATTTGAACACATCTCAAGGAAAAAAGAATGCATTAATTGCCGCAAAAGACTTAAAAGATTCCGGCTGCGATGTTATTGCATTAGGATGTACAGGAATGACGACTATAGATATTGGAAAAGATATAGAGGAACAAGTTGGCATAAAAGTGGTTGATGCTGTAAAAGCTGCAGGTTTAATATTAGAATATCTGACTTTATAAAATAAAAATTATTGAGGTGATAAGCAATGTTAAAACAAGTAATAGAAATGATAGAACTCTTGGATGATTCCGGAGTAAATGGAGAAAAAGTAAAGGACTTTCTTACAAAAAGAGGATTGGAAGATATTTCAGTTAAAGAAATAAAAGGAAAAACCGGAAAAACAGATTTTATAAAAATCGTAATCCCGGGTAAAAATGGAAAAATAAAAGGAGGGGATTGCCCCACACTTGGTATTATAGGCAGATTGGGCGGAATTGGAGCAAGACCCGAAAGAATCGGCTATGTATCCGATGGTGACGGAGCATGCGCGGCTCTTTCCTGTGCATTAAAGCTTGGCGATATGAAGCAAAAAGGCGATATACTTGATGGCGATGTTATAATTTCAACACATATTTGTCCAAACGCCCCTACGGAACCCCATGACCCTGTTCCTTTTATGGGTTCTCCGGTAGATATGCAGACAATGAATAAAATGGAAGTCGATCCTTCGATGGATGCAATTCTGACAATAGATACCACAAAAGGAAATAGAGTTTTCAATCACAGAGGCTTTGCCATAACGCCTACTGTAAAGGATGGGTATATATTAAGAATAAGCGATGATTTAATAAGCACAATGGAAATCGCTACAGGAAAGCCTGCACAAGTCCTTGCAATAACTACGCAAGATATAACGCCATATGGAAATGACTTATATCATATAAACAGCTTAATGCAGCCTTGTACTGCTACTTCAAGCCCTGTAGTTGGCGTTGCCATTACAACAGAAACAGCAGTGCCGGGTTGTGCTACGGGAGCATCCCATGAAATAGATATAGAGGTTACCTCAAGATTTGCTTTAGAAGTTGCCAAAAGCTTTGGAAGAAATCAATGTAAATTTTATGATGAACAGGAATGGGAACGCATAATCAAATTATATGGTTCAATGGAGCACCTCAAGACATTAGGAAGAGGGAATTGAGATGGCTGATCTTGTAGAAATATCAAAAAACCTGCTAAAGGATTGTCTTGCATTAAAGCCGGGAGAACAACTTTTAGTGCTTACAGATGATATAAAAGAAGAATTAGCGCAAAATATGTATAAAGCAGGAAAAGTTCTGGGAGCAACTCCGATGCTTATAAAAATACCTACAATGGAAAAATCCGGCCAAGAACCCCCAAAAGCCGCGGCAGAAGCCATGAAAAACGCAGATGTGGTTGTGTGTATAACAGAGCATTCAGTGACACACACGAATGCTAAAAAAGCTGCGGCAGAAAGTGGCGCAAGAATTGCAACCATGCCGGGAATAACAGAAGAAATGTTCAGAGAAGGTGCCATAACCGCAGATTATGTAGAAGTGGAGAAACTTACTAAAAAAGTTGCAGATATTCTTACCCGGGGCAGTAGTGTGATAGTAGAAAAACAGGACTATAAGCTGGAAATTGATATAGCAGGGAGAAAAGGCATAGAAAGTCCGGGAAGATATACTAAAAAAGGTGAATCAGGCAACCTTCCATCCGGCGAAGCCTATATTGCTCCTGTTGAAGGTAAGTCTTCCGGCCAAATTTTAGTAGATGGCAGTATAGTCGGAATAGGAAAACTGGATGAACCGATTCTGCTTACTATAAAAGATGGGCTTTTAATAAGCGCTGAAGGAAAAGAGGCCGAAAAATGGCTCAAGATTTTAGGAGACTCTAAAGAAGCAAGAAATCTTGCTGAATTTGGCATAGGCACAAATCCTAATGCGCGTCTTACCGGAAATATTTTAGAAGATGAAAAAATACTGGGAACTATTCATGTAGCTTTTGGCAGCAATAATACATTTGGCGGCACAGTAAGCGCAGGAGTTCATCTGGATGCGGTTGTCTTAAATCCTACCGTGCATGTAGACGGAAAATTAATTATGAATGAGGGCAAACTGATATTAGAATAAAAGGTGGGGATGGTAGCGTGAAAAAAATAGGTCTTGTGACAATAGGGCAAGCACCGAGAACCGATCTTACCCCTGAGCTGAAAATGATTTTAGGAGAAGATGTGCACATAGAAGAAAAAGGTGCGCTGGATGGCTTATCGATGGAAGAAGTTAAAGAACTATATCCGAAGCAGACAGAGGAAGTTTTAGTAACTCGAATGGCAGATGGCACTGAGGTAAAAATTGCAGGAGAAAAAGTATTTCCACTGCTCAAAGAACGAATAATAGAGTTGGAAAAAAGTAATATCAATGTAATATTCTTAGCATGCACCGGCGAATTTCCCGATTTGGACACAGAAGCGTTATTAATAAGACCGCAAAAACTGTTATATTATACTATAAAAGCTATAGCGCAAGATAAGACATTAGGAGTTGCCATACCAAACCAAGATCAGGTGCAGTCAGCTTACGAGAGATGGCAAGAAGCAGCAGAAAAAGTAGTAGTGGAAGCTTGTTCTCCATATGGTGATATTGATGAAGTTACAGCGGCGGCAGACAAGCTTGCCCGATCAAAAGTTGATATAATAGTAATGGATTGTATTGGTTATACAATGAAGATGAAAGAGATGGTACATGACAAAACAAAAATACCGGTAGTCCTGGCGCGCTCGATATCGGCAAAAATAATAAGCGAACTTGTGTAAAATATCCTTAATTGAACTTATAGACATCCAAGATCTGAACTTGCAATAGATCTTGGATTTTTTTAAAGTAGATTAGGACGATCTCTTTAAGATGGAGGTATAAGCATGTTTAAAGATCGTACTGATGCAGGAAGGCAGTTGGCGGAAAGGCTAAAAGCATATAAGAATGACTCTGATGTGATTGTGTTTGCAATTCCCAGAGGAGGCGTTGTAGTAGCTGAGGAAATATGCAGCAAATTGAATCGTCCCATGGATGTAGTAATTACAAGAAAATTGGGTGCTCCGTTTAATGAGGAACTAGCTATTGGGGCAGTAGACCCTTTGGGTGAAGTGGTTCTAAACCAATATTCAATAAATATGCTGCGCGTGAGTAAAGATTATATAGAACAGGAATCACACATTAAGCTTCAAGAGGTAAAAGAAAGATTAAAAAAGTACAGAGGCAAAGACACATACGATGATTTAACAGACAAAAAGGTCTTGCTGGTAGATGATGGTATAGCCACAGGCTATACGGTAATTGCAGCTATAAATTTCCTTAAGGGATTAAACCCCAAAAAGATAGTGCTAGCTGTTCCCGTCATAGCTCCCGATACCCTTTTACAGCTCAAAAAGCTTGCAGATGAAGTTGTATGTATAATATCAGAAGAACCTTTTTATGCAGTAGGCCAATTTTACAAAAACTTTGCTCAGGTATCAGACGAAGAAGTCATGGAAATTCTAAGTAAGTATATATTGCCATCTCCTGATATGGCCTGAATGGCTCAAGATGCTTAACTTTGCCAAAATTATAGGCGGATTAAAAGGTGCCGCCTTATTTTCGTATATACATCCTTGAGATCTTTTGATAAAATTATTGATAATAAATTCTGAGTATAATCAAAATGGCATTATTACAATAAAGTTCAATAATTAGCCAAATACAGACCTATGAACTATATACTACTAAACCTTTTGAGAACGGAACAGATGCGAGGAAGGTGTTAGAAAAATCTTTGCTGGACAAGTCGAAAATAGATAGAGAAAAAGTTGTTCAGCTAATAGAGGAGGGTAGAAGCAGAGAAGTAGCAGTAAAGCAATTTGCAACAGATAAAAACTTTAATGAGTGGTTAAGGGGCTTAAAAATAGAATTAGAAGATAAGATAGAAAATAAGGGTGATCTTCGCATATGAGAAAAATGGGGCTTAAACGTAATTCCATAATAGTGAGATTACTTTTGTCCATGCTCGTGGTTTTATTGATACATACCTTGATACTTTCCGCAAATATACGGTATGGTGGTACAATTGAAGAAAAAAATCTTTTTCAACCCGCAGAACGAATAAGGTTTTATGTAGCAATATCCCTTATTTTTTCCCTTGTTTTAGGATTCATCGTCTCTATTTTAATAGGTATGTGGTTTATAAAGCCTATAACAAATTTAGTTAAAGAAGTTAAGAGCAGTGATCCCGAAATGCCTATAACTTTAACAAAAACAAATATAGCCGAAATAGACGAGCTGGCACGGTCGGTAGAGTTGCTTAGTACAAAAGTTGCTGAATCGGCGGCTGAGCTTTCGAAAATTGTCGGCATGATGGAAGTGCCTATATGCGCATTTGAGCATGATCTAAAAAATGACAAGGTATTATGTACGGATGCTTTTTTTGAGCTTACAGGAGCAGAAAGAGAAAAAAATGAAAGCGGATATATAAGTGCCGAATATTTCTATAAACTGCTTGATGAAATAAGAAGATGTCCGGAACCGGAATCAGAGGATGTATATTGCTGCGAAAAGGGCGGCTGTGATACTAGATGGCTTCGCATAAAGGTTCAAAAAAGCGATAGCAAAATACTTGGAATTATAGAAGACGTGACTCGCGAAATAATGGAAAAAAAGAAAATAGAATATGAACGAGATCGAGATTTGCTCACACATCTTCTTAATCGCCGTGCATTTCAGGCAAAAGTAATAAAACTTCTTAAAGGAGAAGAAGATGTTAAGACAGCCGCTCTTGTTATGTGGGATTTAGACAACTTGAAATTCGTAAATGATACTTATGGCCATGATTTCGGAGATCAGTATATTAAAACAGCCGCCTCAGTTCTAAATGAACTTTCTATTTATAACGGAATTGTCGGTAGAATGTCAGGTGATGAATTTTATGCCTTTATTTATGGATACGAAGATAAGCAGCAAATAAAAGAAATAATCAAGAGGGTGCAGAACAAACTCTGCAGCACTATCTTAAAGCTTCCAGACGGAAAAGACCTGAATATTACTGCTTCTGCGGGAATTGCATGGTATCCGGAGGATTCAACAAGTTATTATGAATTACTGAAATATGCAGATTTTGCCATGTATGAATCAAAAAGCGGAGACAAAGGAAGCATTGGCGAATTCGAGAAACCCGTTTACAATAAAAAGATACTATTTTTCAACGGCAAAAGAGAGATAAACAACCTTATTGAAGAAAAACTTTTTGACTTTGTATTTCAACCGATTGTAATTGCTAAAACAGGAGAAACATTTGCATATGAATCACTAATACGTTCCAAATCTGCAGTATTGATATCCCCTCGAGCCATTGTAACTCTTGCCGGGTCCCAATCAAGACTTTATGATATGGAGCGCATCACTTGGTTTAAGACTTTAGAGACATTTAAAAAATATGAACAGGATTTTGAAAATGCAAAGATATTTATTAACTCAATTCCAAACTATATTTTATCAGATGAAGATTTAGCAGAACTGGAAAATAAGTTTAAGACGGATTTGTCCCGTATCGTAATTGAGATAACTGAAAATGAACTGACAGATGAAAGAGTATTTATAAAGAAGCAAAGTCTTGCAAAAAGATGGGGATGCTCCTTGGCTTTAGACGATTTCGGCTTAGGATACAACATCGGCATTGCTTTTTTGACATTCTACCCCGACTTTGTAAAACTGGATATGGCGGTAACTAGGGGCATTGACAAAGATATAAATCGACAGAACTTTGTAAGGGCTATTTTGCAGTATACTAAAAGCCGAAAGGTTAAATTAATTGCCGAAGGCGTAGAGACAAAGGAGGAAATGGACACGTTAATTCGACTTGGAGCAGATTATTTGCAAGGATACTACCTGGGAAGACCTACCCCGCAACCTAAAAAAATCTCGCCAAAAATTACACAGGAAATACTAGAGAGTCAAATTAACATTTAGCTAAAACCTAAAATATTATGTATAATTGAATCCAGATATCGTTCTTTGACCTTATGAAAGGCCCCAAATAACAATTACAATTTCAGAAGTAATCACAGATATGAATATCCATATTTATTTCAAGATAAAGACGGCAATATTCATCTGAGCTTCTCATATCATAATAGGGTTGAAATAAAACATAAAAAAGCAATCTGTAGTATAATCTTATATAAAGAATAAAGCATGGTTGAAATTTTAGATGAATAGGAGTCTGCTGTAATGAGACTAAAAGGGGCACTATACACAATTTTATCCGCATTTTTATATGGGTTTACGCCAATACTGGCAAGCCTTACTTATGAGATGGGGAATAATTCGCTTTCTATGACATTTTACAGAAACTTATTCGCCATTCCTTTTTTGTATGTACTTTTAAAATACAATAAGCTTGACCTCAAAATTGAAAAACAAGATTTCAAATACATAATAATGGTTTCTGTATTTGGAATTACTGCCACGACGGCACTGCTTTACAGTTCATATCCATATATAGGGGTAGGGGCTACAACAACGCTTCATTTTATGTATCCGGTTTTTGTTGCAGTACTGTGCAGATATGCTTTTGGTGAAAATCTGAGCAGACAGAAGATTATAGCGCTCTGCCTTGCGTGCATCGGCGTTTTTTGTTTCATGGATTTTCAACATATCGAAAATATTTTAGGTGTTATTATGGCAGTGACTTCCGCTTTAACTTACGCTTTTTATATGGTAATGGTTGAAAAAAGCGGATTGGTTAAAATATCACCTTACAAGCTCTCATTTTATATCGCTATTTTTGCTGCAATTACCATGCTTATCGGAAATATTTTTTTCGGATATATTGTAGCCAATTTGCCGCTTAAGGCCTTTGTTTTTATGATTATAGTTGCATTTTTTACATCTTTTTTGGCAATGATACTTATGCAGGTGGGCATACGAGAAATAGGCTCAACATCAGCTGCGATTTTTTCGCTGTTTGAGCCTATTACCAGTGTAATTACAGGAGTTTTAATATTAAATGAAGCTGTAAGTATAACCGAAGTTATTGGATGTATAGTTATATTCTTTTCGATTTCATACTTAGCAGTAAGCGGAAAAAAATGAATTTATTCATTCAGCCAAGATTATTTTTCCTCATATATTTTTCCAGCGCCTGAGCATCTTTTATCTCAAGGCCTTTTTCCCCTGCCATGGACTCTAAGTGATGTGTAAATTCATGCAAAAGTACATCCTTTAATTTCTGTCTTAAAATCTGGCGGGGAATGCCTTGACAGATTTTTTTAAATGAACCGTAGTATATTCTGATTTGCCTGCCGGTAACATCAATGCTATATTCTCCCATAATATATAGCTTATCAGGTTTGCAACTGTTTTTGTGCAATTTATATTCAGGCAGCAGTATAATTCCCTTGTTTAATTTGCGAAAAAATTCTTTAGGAATTTCATCTGCAATATCGTTTAACATTTCTAAAGTTTCATCAAGAGATGGAAATTCATCTTTAGCATAATCCATTATAGAAGTTCCTTTCCATTTGATAACCTGTCAGATTTTTTTATCAGCAGGAAAAGTTACCCCAATCTGTTTTCTTGCCTCATCCAACACATTCATGACTGAAAGAGAAAGCTTGTGGGAATTAATATCTGATTCAATTTTTCCGGCTTTTATTAAATTAATAAATTCAGCTGCTTCATAATACATATCGTCTTCTATTTGGGGGCGAGAAATATCTTGAATGCTTCCGCCGCGATAATGTATTGTGATATTCCTGGGAACGGATATTTTGTTAATAACCATATTCCCGGCCTCGCCCTGAATTTCACTGCAAACTGCTGAATCGGTTATCTTAGAATGTATAACTACGCCTTCAATACCATCATATTGTAGGCAGAGGGTACCCTGTCCGTCCACGCCGGTGCCGAGAATTGTGCCTGTAGCAACCACATCTTTCGGCACTCCGAATAAACTCATTACAAAATATGTACAGTAAATACCAATATCCATCAGCGAGCCCCCGGAAAAAGCAGGATCAAAAACATTGCAGTGCCTGCCTTCTTTAAAACTATCATATCTGGAAGAATACTGGCAGAAATTTGCTACTATCCTTCGAATTTCTCCTAATTTATCCAGATTTTCTTTTACTGCCTTAAAATTAGGAAGAAAACCGGTTTTTAATGCCTCCATTAGCGCAACATTATTGTCGCGGGAGGCTTTAATCATATTCTTTACTTCATTGCTATTGGAAGCTAAAGGTTTTTCGCATAAAACATGTTTTTTGTAGTTCATAAAGAGCATAGACTGTTCAGCATGAAGCGAGTTTGGGCTTGCTATGTAAACTGCATCAATCAAGTTGCTTTTTGCCATTTCTTCCAAATCCGTAAATATATTTTCAACAGAGTATTTTTTAGCAAACTCTTTTGCTTTTTCCATGCTTCTTGAGTAAACAGCACAAAGCTTAAAGTCCTTATCTAAGCTAGCGCCCTTTATAAAAGCATCAGTAATCCATCCGGTGCCGACAACTCCAAATCTAATCATGGTTACCCTCCTCTTTTAAATCATCATATAGCAAATATTCTATAGTTTCAATACCCATGTTTAATTTTGATTCCTAATCATTTTACAAATTTGCACGATTAATGGTGCAATAGTAGATATGGAAATAGAATCAAATTCGTTTAAAATTTAATTAATATAGGAGGAGTTATGATGCTAACCTTGATGAATTGTATAGAGATGATACCAAATCGGCTTAAAAAGATAGTTGATAGCAAAGATGATTTATTTGTTAAAGTGAAAAATTACTGCGGGGACACGAAAATTCAAAAGCTGGTATTTGTGGCTTCAGGGACTTCGCTTAATGCGGCGCTTACCACAAAGATATTTGCAGAAAATATTTTAAAAATTCCAGTTGAAACAATATATCCGAATATTTTTGTAAACTACATGAATCATGAACTGCTGTCAGATAAGAATTTATATATCTTTATATCTCAGGGTGGTTCTACAAAACTGGTTTATAGAGCTTTAGAAATAGTCAAGACCAAACAACTTTTAAATATTTCAATAACTCAAGAACTGGATTCCCCCATAGCAAGGCTGGCTTCGCTGCCGATAGAAATGGGTTCCGTGCAGGAAGAATACAATTACAGGACAATTGGCTTTTCTGCAACTTGCTCAACTTTATATTGGCTATATATATCACTAGCCAAGATTAAAGGATTAATTACTGAAGAAATGGAACGAAAATACGTAGATGATTTTAATTCCACGATAAATAATCTTTCAAAAGTTAAAGATGTAACTCTTGCTTGGTATGAAAAAAACAGGGATCTTCTTTTAAGTTTAGACAGATTCATTTTTGCTGGAGCGGGTGAATTGTGGCCTGTTGCACAAGAAGCCGATATAAAGTACATGGAGATGCTGCCTATATTTACAAAGAGTTATGAACTGGAAGAACTCATTCATGGACCGCAAAATGCTTTTGATAAAGAAACAGGATATTTCCTCTTAAGCAAAAAAGGTGAGGATGAACTAAAGCTCGAGAAAATCGCTGAATTTATAAATACTGAAATAGGAGAAAACTGCTTCATTGTAGGAAATAATATAAAAAACAAGAGGGATCTTGAAATAAATATAATGGGTAGATTTTTCAACCCACTGGAGTATATTACAGTCTTTCAGGTTTTAGCATACAAAATGGCTACCGATAAGGGGAGGGATCTTACCGTAGGTGTATATCCTCAGATAACAAAGTATATAACAAAAACATTATAGTTAAAGAAGAAAGATTGGAGGATACCAGTGAAAAAGATATTAATTGCAGCGCATGGTAAGTTTGCAGAAGGAATAAGGAGTTCTGCGGAAATTATTTTAGGGAAGCAGGAAAACCTATATACTATCAATGCTTATTTAGATGAAACACCCGTAAAACAACAATTAGATGAATTTTTTAAAGGTGCAGATTTAGAAAAAGATACTTTACTGGTTATCACAGATGTTTTTGGAGGCAGTGTAAATCAAGCGATAATCAGTAATTACCAAAAAGATAACATAAAAGTAATTACGGGAGTGAACCTTCCATTATTATTGGAACTTATTATGTTAGATGAGGAAGATGTAACTGATGATAAAATTCGAAGCATAGTGAATAAGGCGAGAGAGCAGGTAATCTTAGTAAATGATGCTTTGAGCAAAGCTACAGGGGACGATTTTGATTTTTAAACAAGATATTTTATGAAAGAAGGCGATGGGTATGATTATTAAAATGAGAATTGACGACCGTTTATTACATGGTCAGGTGGCATATAGCTGGAAATCTGCATTAACCTTTGATGCCATAGTAATAGCAAACGATTCGGCAGCCAATAGCGATATAAGGAAAACTGCCCTTAAGCTATCATGTCCCGATGGTGTACATTTGGCCGTAAGAACTATAGAGGAAGCAGCAAAACTTCTAAAAAATCCTAAGCTTGATGACATGAAAGTTTTTGTCATCTGTGCAAACCCCAAAGATGCGTACCTATTACTAAATCTTATCGACGAAAGACCTGTTTTAAACTTAGGAGGGATGCAGAAAACCGAAGATAAAGTTTATTTTTCGCCGGCTGTATTTGTTTCAAAAGAGGATATAGAATATCTTGATAAGATTCTGCAACTAAACGTAAAAATCGAAGTAAGGCAAGTACCTTCAGAAAGTGCTAAGGATTATGTGCAATTAAAGAATAAAATAAAATTTTAAATAGGAGGTAACAAAGATGCAAACTGCAATTTTAGTAGGCCTAGTTTTGGCAGTATTGTGGTTCTTAGAAAAAATGTTAGGAACTCCAATGGTAATAAGGCCATTGGTAGTATCATCACTTATTGGTATTGTGCTAGGGGATGCTAAAACAGGTATTATCATCGGCGCGACGCTAGAACTCATTTTCCTTGGTGCAATACAGATAGGGGGAGCGGTGCCTCCGGATGTGCTAGTAGGAGCAGGCTTGGGGACAGCTTTTGCTATACTTACGGGCGAAGGGTCTGAAGTTGCTTTAGCTTTGGCGCTACCTATAGCGATACTTGCCCAATCACTCAAGGTTGCAGTGTTTATTATAAGAAGCTGGTTTATGGACTTTGCGGTAAAACTGGCTAAGGATGCTAATATAAAGGGGCTTGTGGCTCTGAACTTAGGTGGATTAATTTTACAGTGTTTCATGTACTTTATGGTTGGATTTGTTGCCATATTATTTGGATCATCGACGGTAGAAGCTTTTGTAGAAAATATTCCTGAAGTTATTATGAGAGGTTTAACCGTTGCAGGTGGATTACTGCCGGCGGTAGGATTTGCATTATTGTTGCAGCCAATGATGACTACCAAAAATATTATATATTTCTTGCTGGGATTCATTATGGTTTCATATTTAAATCTGCCCATACTTGCAATAACCATCTTAGGTGTGATATTGGCTTTTGTGATAACTAACGAGATGAATGGCAAAGACTCAGGTACGCATGATAAAACCCAAGAAAACGATGGTTTGGAGGGACTATTCGATGCTTAATAAAGCAAAAACTACAAAAGACGATAAGAAGATGTTTAGAGAAATATTTTTGTACTCATTTTTTCTGGAAAGCTCATATAACTATGAGCGCCAGCAGGGTTTAGGTTTTGCTGTAGGCATGTGGCCTACTATCAAAAGGTTTTACAAAACCAAGGCAGAAAGAGCCGATGCTTTATTAAGACATCTGTCAATATTTAATACCACACCTCATGTAGTAACGGCCATTACAGGAGTTGCAGCAGCCCTTGAGAAGCAAGCCAGTGAAAATGAGGATTTTGACAAAAACACAATAAACAGTGTCAAAGTGGGTTTAATGGGGCCCTTAGCAGGTATAGGAGATTCATTCTTTTGGGGAACATTAAGAATTATTGCCACAGGGATCGGATTACCACTGGCAGCCCAGGGAAATATTTTAGGCCCAATACTTTTTCTGCTAGTATTTAATATTCCTCATTTATTAGTAAGATATTATGGTGGAGTTTTAGGATATAAGTTTGGAACTAATCTTTTAAACAAAGCCAGTGATTCAGGTATCATGAATATATTGACAAAAGCCGCTACAATAGTAGGATTAATGGTAATTGGTGCCATGAGTGCTTCTATGGTAAAGCTAGAAACACCCCTTAAGTTTATGATAAGTGGCAAGGAATTTTTACTCCAAGACTATATAGACCAGATATTCCCGTTATTACTTCCGTTGCTTTATACATTATTCATGTTCAATTTGCTTAAAAAGGACCATAAATCAACAACTTTACTGCTAGTAACAATAGCCTTTGGTTTACTGGGAGTATTTCTTCATATTCTATAAATATGGTATAATAATGCTGTATTTCTTCGGAAATGCAGCATTTTTTAGGAGTAAAGTATATGGCAAGATTTGATTTAAACAGAAGACAATTGATAATAATCAATAGCCTTTACAATAAAGGTAATTTAACAGCTATGGATTTATCCTTGATTTTAAATGTATCTGTTAGAACCGTTAAAAGTGATATACGTGAGTTAAAGATGAAATTTAAAGACTCAGAGTTAAAAATTCTTTCAAAACCCGGTAAGGGTTACAGTATCAAAATCAAAAATAAAGAGCTCAGAGAATATCTGGAAAGCCTTAATACATCTAGCATAAGACAAATAAATGAGTTTTACAATAATAATTATGAGCGAATTTTTTACATCATAAGAAGGCTGCTGACGGCCCATGATTTTGTAAAGCTTGAGTCTTTGGCTGATGAAGTTTTTGTGGCAAGATCCACAGTCAATCAAGATATGAAAGAAGTAAAAAGACTTTTATCTCAATATGATTTAAAGATTATTTCTAAGCCTAATTATGGGATAATGCTTGAAGGAACGGAATCAAATAAGCGGCTATGTATGGCAGAATATTTATTTCACAATAAAGTAGGTTTAAAGAATCCGTATATAAATGATAGATTTGTTTTTGCTAAGAACGAATACAGCAAACTTAAGATAATTGAAAGGGTTTTAAGAGAAGTCTGTCAAGAGGAAAAAATAAATCTATCCGACTTTTCATATAAAAATATTTCTATTCATATATTGATTACCATATTGAGAAACAACTTGGGTTTTAATGTTACTATTTCTGACGCTTTTATGACAAGAATACAGTCTAACGAGATATATAAGGCAACACAAAAAATATGTACAAAACTGGAGAAAGAGTTAAATTTCGTATTTAAAGAGGAAGAAATAGCATATATTTTTATGCATATAGACAGTAAACAGATAATATATGACTTTAAAGATGATGACATGATCGAGACAGAAATAGTGCTAGATGAGATATTCAAGGAAATAAAAAACAATTTTGATATAGATATTTCCAAGGATATTACCCTTAGAAAGTATCTTTTGCTTCATATCCCACAGATGATAAAAAGGATAAAAAATCACTTAGTTGTAAGAAATCCCATAATACATGAGAACCTTAGAAAATATCTATATGCAACCAAGGTCACAATATCAGCGGCAGCAATCCTAGAAAGTCACTATAATGTTAATATCGGATTGGATGAATTTGGATATTTGGTGTTTTATTTTAATATGGCTCTCTCCAATATTAAAAAGGAAAAAGTAATAAAAATAGGATTTATCGGTGCAAAAGGGCGATCTGAATCAATAATGTACCAAAACGAACTAAATGAAAATTTTCCACCTCCAAAATATAAAATAACAACTTATGATTCCATAAATTCACCTTTGCTGGATCCAAAAGACATTGATATTCTGGTTTCAACGAATTACGTGGAATCCGATAAGTACAAATTGAAGGTTTCAATCGAAGAGGGGAACTATATTGAAAAAATTAAGGAATATTCCAGAAAGATGGATTTATATAATTTAAATCTGGATAAGTATTTCAACGAAAAATATATGCTCTTTAATTTAAAGGGAAAGTCCAGACAAGAAATATTGAGCAACATTTATAATGCCTTGATTGAAATGGATATAGCCCATAAAAAGAATGTAAATGCAGAGCCTTTCGTTTCTCATGAAATAGGCAATGGAATCGTGCATCTTCAGGATCTGTACAAGCTTTGTCATAAATCCGTTTGCTTGATAGCTGTTTTAGAAAATCCTATTCTTTGGGAGAAAAGTCTTATAAATGTTTTGTTTTTGATTAAAACCAAGCGAGGCGGAGATAAAGATCTCTTTATTTTATGTGATTTGTTTTCAAAATGGGCATCTGATAAAGAAAAAGTCACTAAGCTTTTTAACAATAAAAGCTATAAAGCATTTATGACTGATATTCTAGATTATTAATTAAAAGATTTTAAATGCCATAACCGGTGTTATCGCATTTGCATTATTATAAGTTTGAATTTGTATAATCAAGCATGGATGTTTTACCTTAAACTTTAAAAAACATCTTTGCTTTTTATTTCAATCTATATTGATAAATATTTGTCAATTAGGCTGAAATCTCAATTACAGTTTTGTTTTATTCCCATCACTATGATAACATAGTAAATCTTTGGCTTTTTTCAATATAGCAAAATATTCTTTGCCGTTTGCCGTAAATCATATTGACAAATATTTATCAATAATGTATTATGAACTCAGTAATTGTGAAAATAATAACAAATATAAAATATAAAAAGAAGAGGGGTATAAAGTATGGTAAAGATTCTTTTTGAAAAAGACCTTTGCCTTGGATGCAAGACCTGTGAACTTGCCTGCGCAGCGGCTCATTCTGACTCTGGAAGCCTATCTGGTGCGATAAAGGAAAGTAAAATTTCCCGGCTTAGAATAAAAACAAAGGGAGGAAAACTAAAACTCGAACAGTGTATGCTTTGCGCAAATCCTCGCTGTATTGCTGTATGTCCTACCGGAGCACTTTCTAAAGACGAGGAATTTGGAATCATAAAGGTTGATAAGATGTTATGCACAGGCTGCGGTCTTTGCGAGGAGGCCTGTCCTTTCGGTGCTATTGAGCTTCATACATTCCCAACTATGTGCGACAGATGCGCACACTCTGACAAGCCTTTCTGCGCTATGTCATGTCCTACAAGGGCTTTAAAAATAAAGATAGTATGAAACAACATGAGGTGAGATTATGTCATGCGATTTTGAATGTTTAAGCTGTGATGCAGCAAATTACAAACTAATGGAAAAAGCAAGGAATGAAAAGATAGAAACAGTATGGGACAGGGCAGAAGCTATGCAGCCTCAATGCGGCTTTGGTGAAATGGGTCTTTGCTGCACTAATTGTGCAATGGGACCTTGTAGAATAGTAAAAGTAAGCGAAGATGGACCTAAAAAAGGAATATGCGGAGCAGATGAGGATACCATTGCATCGAGAAACCTCGCCCGTTCTATCGCTGCAGGTTCTTCTGCTCATTCCGACCACGGCCGCGATATTGCCCACGCTCTTTACCATGCGGCAAAAAATCCTGAATCAGGTTACAAAGTAAAAAACCATAAAAAACTTATCTCTCTTGCAAAAGAATGGGGAATCGATACAGAAAACCAGGATATAAAGGACATAGCTGCTAATGTTGCTAAAACAGCCCTTGAAGAATTTGGCAAGCCTTTTGGCAATTTAAGATTTATCCAGAGAGCCCCGGAGGATAGAAAGAAAATCTGGGATAAAACTAACGTAACGCCCAGGGCTATAGATAGAGATATTGTGGAAGTTTTACACTCAACACATATCGGCTGTGATGCAGACTATAGGAATATTATGGTTGCGGCCACAAGGGCGGCGCTTAGCGATGGATGGGGCGGTTCCATGATAGGAACGGAGCTTTCGGATATATTGTTCGGAGTTCCCGAGCCTCATGAAATTGAAGCAAATCTTGGTGTTCTTAAAGAGGACGAAGTAAATTTGGTAATTCACGGCCACGAACCTACACTTTCAGAGGCAATACTTATTGCGGCAAACGACCCGGAGTTAATTGAACTAGCCAAAAAACAAGGGGCAGAAGGCATAAATCTTGTAGGTATGTGCTGCACCGGAAATGAAATTGCCATGCGCCACGGAATACCCATGGCAGGCAACTTTTTCCAACAAGAGCTGGCAATAGTTACAGGGGCAGTAGATGCTATGGTGGTTGATGTTCAGTGCATAATGCCTGCATTGTCTCAAGTTGCAAAATGTTATCATACAAAACTTATAACCACATCCCCCAAAGCCAAAATTCCCGGCGCAATTCATATGCAGTTTAATGAAGAAAAGGCTATAGAGTCTGCAAAAAGAATTGTTAAAGAAGCTGTAATGAACTTTAAAAACAGACAGGGGAATATTTTTATACCTCAAGAAAAATCAAAAGGATTTGTGGGTTACAGTAATGAAGCGATTATAAATGCCTTGGATAAAGTTACAAACAGCGCTGCCCATCCCTCCGGAACAGTAAAACCCTTGGCAGACGCCATAAAGTCGGGAGTGCTCAGGGGAGCAGTAGCTATCGTCGGATGCAACAATCATAAGGTTTTACATGATAAAGGCCATGTAGAACTGGCGAAAGAATTAATAAAAAACGATGTGCTTGTGGTGACAACCGGATGCGGTGCTTATGCATGCATAAAAGCAGGCCTTATGTCAAAAGAGGCTTGTGGCCTTTGCGGCAAAGGACTTGCTACTGTTTGCGAATTAGTGAATATACCGCCGGTACTGCATATGGGTTCGTGTGTAGATATAAGCAGGATACTGCTACTGTTATCAGAGCTTGCTAAGTTTATGAATGTAGATATAAAAGATCTGCCGGTGGCAGGAGCAGCCCCTGAGTGGATGTCAGAGAAGGCGCTTTCCATAGGAACCTATGTTGTTACCTCCGGAGTGTATACTATGCTGGGTGTTGCACCTCAAGTAACAGGCTCCGATAATTTAACAAGGTTTCTCACAAATGATGTTAAAGAGATATATGGCGGCTATTTTGATATAGAATCAGATCCTAAAGAAGCAGCAAAGAAAATCAACAGCTATATTGAAGAAAAACGGAAAATACTTGATATATAAAGTCTATTGAGAAAGTAAAGGATGTGCTGGCGGTGAAGATAGCGATTACAGGTAAAGGCGGCGTAGGCAAAACCACATTTGCAGGAGTTCTTGCAAAAGTAATGGCAGAAGAAGGATGCAAAGTTCTAGCTGTGGATGCAGACCCTGATGCAAATCTTGCAATGGCTTTAGGATTTCCGGAAGAAAAAGTTATGAACATAACACCCCTTTCCGAAATAAAAGATTTAATAGCTCAACGGACACAAGCTGTGCCTGGTATGATAGGGCAGATGTTCAAACTTAATCCTAAAGTGGATGATATACCTGAAAAATATTGCATTGAGCATGAAGGCGTAAAGCTTCTGGTTATGGGTACTGTAAAAGCCGGCGGCTCAGGGTGTATATGCCCGGAACATGCTTTCTTAAGGGCTTTAATGCAGCATCTTCTTATAGCCCCTCAAGATGTGCTAATAATGGATATGGAAGCAGGGATAGAACATCTTGGAAGAGCTACCGCAGATTGTGTAGATGCCTTTATCGTTGTAACCGAGCCGGGCAAGAGAAGTATTCAAACATTGTCTGCCATCAAAAAGCTGGCAGGGGATATAGGGGTAAAGAATGTATTTGTTGTAGGCAATAAAATTAGCAGCGATGAGGAAGAAGAATTTATTAAAAAAGCCTGCGAAGGTACTCAGGTTTTAGGATTTTTACCTTATGATGATGAGCTTGTAAAAGCTGATAGGTTGGGACAAGCACCTTTTAAGTCTTGTATAAACTATACAAATGAAGTCAGGTTGATTAAAGATAATATCTTAACACTTATAAAAAACTCAAATCCAAGGGAGGAAGTAAAGTGATCTATAAAAGCGATATTGAAATTGCCCAGGAAGCTAAACTTGAACATATTAAGGATATTGCAGCGAAAGTCGGCCTTTCTGAGGATGAGATAGAATATTATGGTAAATATAAAGCTAAAATCAACTACAATTTGTTAAATGGCCTTGAAAACAAGAAAGACGGCAAGCTGATACTTACCACTGCAATAAATCCAACGCCTGCAGGAGAAGGCAAGACCACAACGACAGTAGGATTGGGCGATGCCTTAAGAAGACTCGGCAAAAATGCCATGATAGCCCTTAGGGAACCTTCCTTAGGACCGGTGTTTGGGATAAAGGGAGGTGCCGCAGGCGGAGGATATGCCCAGGTAGTGCCTATGGAAGACATAAACCTTCATTTTACCGGAGATTTTCATGCCATCGGTGCAGCTAATAACCTTTTAGCTGCCATGATAGACAATCACATTTATCAAGGAAATGAACTCAATATCGATCCTCGCCGTATAACTTGGAAGAGATGTGTAGACATGAACGACCGGCAGCTCAGATTTGTAGTTGACGGTCTGGGCGGAAAAACAAATGGTATGCCTCGGGAAGACGGATACGACATTACGGTTGCATCTGAGATTATGGCAGTATTTTGCCTCGCAACTGACATGGAAGATTTAAAAAATCGTCTTGGGCGAATAATAATCGGCTATACCTATGACGGAAAACCGGTTACGGCTGAGGATTTAAAGGCACATGGAGCGATGGCAGCGCTTTTAAAAGACGCTTTTAAACCGAACTTGGTTCAAACCCTTGAGGGGACACCTGCATTTGTACATGGAGGACCTTTTGCAAACATTGCTCATGGCTGCAACAGCATTATTGCAACAAAAATGGCATTAAAACTTGCGGATTATGTAGTAACAGAGGCAGGATTTGGCGCAGATCTTGGAGCGGAAAAGTTCTTAGATATAAAATGCCGCACGGCAGGCATAAAGCCGGATGCTGTGGTAATTGTTGCAACTGTCCGTGCTTTAAAATATAATGGCGGAGCGAGCAAAGAAGATCTTAGCAAGGAAAACTTGGATGCATTAAAAAAAGGACTGCCCAATCTATTAAAACATGTAGAAAATATCACTAAAAAGTATAAAATTTCTGCAGTTGTGGCTATCAATAAATTTCCTACAGATACTGAAAATGAACTCAAATTGGTTCAAGAAGAATGCAATCATCTTGGTGTGAATGCGGTGCTTTCAGAAGTCTGGGCAAAAGGTGGAGAAGGCGGCCTGGAGCTTGCGAAAGAAGTCGTAAAGATTATAGATGAGGGCAAAAATGAATTTAAACCGATTTATGATTTAGAGATAGGCATTGCAGATAAAATAACTACTATAGCCAAAGAAATATATGGTGCAGATGGTGTAGAATTTGCTCCGGCTGCATTAAAAGAAATAGATAATTTGGAGAAACTCGGATTTAGAAACGTTCCGGTTTGTATTGCTAAGACTCAGTATTCTCTTACAGATAATCCTAAATTACTTGGTCGTCCAACAGGCTTTAAGATAAATGTAAGAAATGTAAAAATTTCAGCAGGAGCAGGATTTGTTGTAGCGCTTACCGGCGACATAATGACAATGCCCGGACTGCCGAAGCGGCCTGCAGCAGAAAATATTGATGTAGATGCCAGCGGAAGAATTACAGGATTATTCTAAGACTTAGATACCAAAGGTGGTCTTTTTATGGAAAAACAGTTAAAACTCCTGGTAGCTGCAAGCCATGATACACCGGATTTGCCTGGATTTTTTCAAGTAAAATATGGAGGGGAATTTGCAGCAAGGAAATTTTTACCACACTTGACAAATTTTAAAGATAATCCTGATTATTGTTCGAAAAGATGTTTTAAGTTCAGGCAGAAGTTAAATCTTAATTTTAGTAAAGATATAGCAGGCGTCATAAGATTTCCCTCCGTTCTGCCTGAACTTATAGATGATGCCGAGCTTTATATACAAGGCCCTATTGCCGAACATGATATTTTAATTGCACCAGGAGTGCATCCCGACATACTTGTGGAGCTGGTAAAACAGTCTGCAAAGGCAGGGTGCAAAGCGGTAATAGTTCCCAGAGAAGATCCTGCCTGGCTTTCATCTTCTTTTGCAAATAAGCTTAAAGCTTTATGCGAACAAATGAATCTGGAATATGCCTTTCCTCGGCCGTTTTGTTCCCTTACAAAGGGAAAGTTTAGATACATCAATTCTTTTATAGATCAGTTTAAAATAGGAAGACCTAATTACACTGTTTTTGTTGATGATAATGAAAAAGTAGCCGCGGTAGACGTTTCTTACTCGTCTGCCTGCGGTGCTACCTACCATGTAGCAGCCGGACTTATAGGTGTCGACAAAGAAGATATTGTAAATGTTGCAAATAGACTGTGGCATGCTTATCCGTGCCTTTCCAGCAGTCATATGGATCCTGAGATTTGCGACTCCCCTATGCATATCGCAGCTTATATCAATTTGAATGCGGCAAAAGATGCTCAAAAGAATATAAGGAGGATTGCTGATGGCAAAGATACTTGATGGCAAGGAAGTGGCTGCAGCCCTAAAGGACGAACTTGTCGCAGAGGTTGACCGGTTAAGAAAGCAGGGCAGCATACCCGGACTTTGCTTGGTAATGGCAGGCAGCAGACCTGATTCACAATCTTATATCAACAGTGCTGTAAAGCGTTGCAGCAGCATAGGGATAGATTGCCAAGTAAAAAGACTTCCGGAAGATGTGACTCAAGAAGATTTTTTAAAGACTATAGATGATTTAAATACCAATCCAGAAATAAACGGCATTATGGTTATGAGGCCCCTTCCTCAGCACATCTCGGAAAATATAGTCAAATATAAAATAGCGCCGGAGAAGGATGTGGATTGTCTCAATCCCATCAACGTCAGCAAAGTAATAAGCGGAGACGATGATGGGTTTGCTCCATGTACACCCGCTGCAGTCATTGAAATCCTGGATTATTATGGGATAAAAGTAGAAGGAAAGCGAACTGTAGTGATCGGAAGAAGTATGGTAGTGGGGCGTCCCCTTGCTATGATGCTGCTTGCACGCAATGCTACTGTAACGATTTGCCATACGAGGACAACAAACCTGGCCGAAGAGACAAAAAAAGGTGAAATACTTATTGCTGCAGCAGGAAAGGCTAAGATGGTTACAAAGGATATGGTAAGCAATGGTGCTGTGGTAATTGATGTGGGAATTAATTTTGACGAGAGCGGGAAGATGTGTGGTGATATGGATTTTGATAGCGTGTATCCGGTTGCGGGCTCTATAACTCCAGTTCCCGGCGGAGTAGGCGCTGTGACATCTACAGTGCTTGCAAAACATGTAATCGAAGCTTTGAAGCTTCAGAAAGGCATATATTAAAAAGCCGCAGCAATAGCGCAAAAGCGTTATATTGCGTAAATGCAAGGAGATGAATTAAATGGCTTATACTATAGCAGTAGCAGGAAAAGGCGGCACAGGCAAAACAACACTGGCCGGTTTCCTAATTGATTATTTAATAGAAAAAAAAATTACGCCGATACTGGGCGTAGACGCCGACCCCAATGCCAATTTAAATGAAGTGCTGGGCGAAGATGTAGAAATAACCCTGGGCGATATAAGAGAAGACATAAGTGTTAAAAACAGAGATGGAAATTTGCCGGGAGGTATGAGCAAGACCGATTATATTAATTATAAGCTTCAGCAGGCGATTATCGAAGGTCATGGCTTTGATTTACTGGTTATGGGCAGGCCTGAAGGAGCCGGCTGCTACTGTTTTGCAAACGGTATTTTAAGGGAAGCAACTGATAGACTTTCCGATAATTACAAAGTAATGGTTATCGACAACGAAGCCGGGTTAGAACATTTAAGCAGGCGCACTACAAAAAGTGTTGACATTATGTTTGCGGTAAGTGAATGTTCGAAACGAGGAATAGAAGCCGCCTCAAGAGTGAAGGAACTCATAGAAGAACTGCAGCTTGATGTAAAGGAACTCTACCTCATAGTAAATCGCGTTCCTAAAGAAGGGCTTTCAGACGATATAAAGCAGACAATAGAAAACTATGGCTTAAAACTTGCCGGAACTATTCCGCAGGATAAGTTAGTATTTGAATATGATAACAAAGGCACCCCGCTGGTTCGCTTGCCCAAAGACAGCGATGCCGTAAAAAGCGCAAGAAAAATTTTTGACGATATAATAATTCCAAACGTGAAAGCATAATTTATTATTCGGAGGCGATATATATGGCTTACAAAATGCCTACACAGAAATATTCCGGAAAAATTCTAGAAGTAACAGTAGGCTCAGATCTGAAACTCGGAGGAGAATCTGTTCTGCCATTTTACGGTTTTGATGGAAACATCGGAAATAAGCCGGCTATAGGCATGGAAATATGGGATATCTTTCCTGAATCCTGGCCTGCCGCAGCACTTAATGTCTTTAAAGACGCCGCAGATAATCCGTTAAAATGGGCAGCATATTGCGTAGAAAAGTATAAACCGGATTTTATATGTATTAAGTTTGAAGGAGCAAGCCCCGACGGCCTTAACAGATCTGTGGAAGAATGTGCGGAAATTGCAAAAAAATTAGCTGACAATTTAACAGTACCACTGGTTATAGCAGGATGCCAAGACAATGATAAAAATGCCAAACTCTTTACTAAGGTTGCTGAAGCCCTTACAAATAAAAACTATGCGTTCTTGTCGGCGATAGAAGCAAATTACAAAGAAGTTGCCGCTGCAGTGGGACTTGCTTACGGCAATATTGTAGTGGCTGAGTCTTCGGTAGATTTGAACCTTGCAAAACAGCTTAATATTTTAATTACACAATTAGGAATAAAACCTGACAAAATGCTTATGAACCCAGGCTGCGCAGCTGTTGGCTACGGTTTTGAGTATGTGATTACGACTTTAGACAGAATAAAACTTGCCGCTTTGGAACAAAATGATGAAACACTTCAAATGCCTATAATTTCACCGGTATCCTTCGAAGCATGGAAGGTAAAAGAGTCTGTTGTTACTCAAGAAGATATACCTGAATGGGGACCGCAGGAAGAAAGAGGAGTAGCTATGGAGATATCCAGTGCAGTAGGAGTTTTGGCTGCCGGAGCTAATGCAGTAATACTCAGACACCCGCGCTCGGTAGAAGTTATCCGAAACTTCATTACAGAAATAACTGAATAAACAAAAGGAGAGATGAATTATGGCACTTAATGGAATGCAAATATATAAACTGCTTCCTCGCAAAAACTGCAAGGAATGCGGTTTCCCCACATGTTTGGCTTTTGCCATGAAACTTGCCCAGGGCGGAACCGAAGCTGAAAAATGCCCCTATATGTCAGAAGAGGCAAAGGCTCAACTGGCCGAGGCTACTGCACCACCTATGAAGACAGTAAAATTTGGCAGAGGCGATACTGAATATACATTAGGCGGTGAAACAGTCCTTTTTAGGCATGAAAAAACCTTTGTAAACCGGCCCAGGTTTGCGATATTATTTTCCGATACCATGACTGAAGATGAAATAAAGACGCGAATAGATCATATTAATGCAATTGATTATACGCGAATTAATGAAGAAATGTATATAGAAGTCGGGGCCTTCAGATGTGAAAGCCAAGATAAGGATAAATTCACAGCCCTTATTAAAAATGTCACAGAAAGCTGCCCCAAAATAGTGCCCATGATAATTACAGAAAATCCTGAGATTGCAAAGGCGGCGCTAGATATCTCCGCCGAAAAAGGACCTATACTTTTTGGGGCTACTGCTGACAACTACGAAGATATGGTAAAGCTTGCAAAAGAAAACAATTTGCTTTTAGGAGTTACGGCAGATGGTAAGGAAAATCTATACGAGATTGTTCAAAAAATCCAAAATGCCGGATATAAAGAACTGCTGCTGGATGCCAAAAGCCGAAACTTAAAGGGAGCATTTGATGACATGGTAAATATCCGCAGGACGGCACTTTTGTCAGGCGATAGAACCTTTGGATATCCTACAGCAGCCTTTGTATGCGATATGTCAGCTGATAAAATGATGCAGCTTGCATGTGCATCACTGTTTGTTGAAAAATACGCCTCAATAATTGTACTCAGCGACATGGATTATGCTATGGCACTTCCGCTATTTGCTTTAAGACAAAATATTTACACAGACCCGCAAAGGCCCATGCGCATAGAACAAGATGTATACAAAATCGGTCCTGCTGATGAAGAATCACCACTACTTGTAACCGTCGATTTTGCCTTGACATATTTTATCGTGTCAGGGGAAGTTGAGCGGTCTAAGGTTCCTGCATGGATTTTAATACCTGATGCAGGAGGTTATTCAGTGCTTACGGCATGGGCTGCAGGCAAGTTCAATGCTAAATCCATTGCAAAGGCCTTGAAAGAATTTGACATAGAAAATAAAGTAAAGACAAGAGAAATGATAATTCCCGGAAAAGTTGCGGTACTTAAGGCTGATATTGAAGACGAACTACCCGGCTGGAAAGTCATCGTTGGGCCGGAGGAAGCAGCTGCCTTGCCGAATTTCTTGAAGAAATATAGGGAACAAAATATAGCAAGCTAAGAAAAGGAGGAACACTAAGTGGCGAGATTTTTAACTATCGGTGAAAGAATACATGTTATTTCCCCTACAATCAGAAAGGCACTGCATGAGAGAAATCCGGAACCGATTCTTGCAAGAGCCCGGGAACAGATTGAAGCAGGAGCTAATTATCTTGATGTAAATATTGGTCCTGCAGACAGGGACGGAGAAGAATTGATGCCCTGGGCAGTTAAGATTTTGCAGGAAGAATTTCCTAATACGCCTTTATGTCTTGACACAGCTAATACGAAAGCAATAGAAGCCGGAATGAAAGTTTACGACCGCACGGCAGGCAAACCCATTATCAATTCTGCTGATGCAGGTCCAAGACTTGATATGATAAACCTTGCAGCGGAATATGATGCAATGGTTATAGGATTATGTGCAAAAGAAGGTATTCCCAGAGACAATGATGAGCGGATGATGTACTGCACCCAGATTTTGGAAAGAGCAATGGAAACCGGTTTGGATCCTGAAAACATCCTTTTTGACCCCCTCTTTGTAGTCCTAAAAGGTATGCAGGACAAACAACAGGAAGTCTTAGAGGCAGTGAGACAGATTTCAGAGATGGGACTTTTTACAACCGGCGGACTTAGCAATGTATCTAACGGTTGTCCCAAGGAACTTAGAGGCTTAATCGAAGCTACCTTTTGCGCTATGGCTATTCAGTGCGGTCTAACTTCTGCTATAATAAATCCACTGGATAAACTGGTTATAAATGTGATTAAAACGGCGGATTTGATAAAAGGAAGAACCTTGTACGCCGATTCCTACTTAGACCTATAATTTTGCCTGAAGGCGAAAAAACATCCTTGGAGGGATATGCATGACATTATTCGACATTATTTTTACCGGCTCCGAGCAAGCATTAGAGGCTTGCAAATCTGTGCTGGGGCAGACCATAAAGGAGTATGGGGAAAACGAGAAAGTAAGTTTTCCCAACACTGCCTACAGCCTCCCTACTATTTACGCTGCTACCGGACAAAAAATTAATACTCTGGCGGATTTAAAAGGTGTTATTGGAGTTATTGAAAGCCTTATAGTAAAAGATCAGAACCTCGAAAAGGCTTTAAACGCAGGACTTGCAACGGCAGTTGCGGCAGAAGTTATTGAGGCCTGCAAATATGTGGGCGGAAAGAATCCCTATGAAGAGCCATGTGCCGGGTTTATTCCGGATACCGTCATCCGCTCCCTTGGCGTGCCCCTGGTTACAGGAGATATTCCGGGTGTAGCCGTTGTTATCGGAGAGGCTCCAACAGCGGAAGATGCAGCAAAAGTCATTAAAGACTATCAATCAAAAGGTATCCTGGTAACATTAGTAGGAAAAATAATTGACCAGGCAATTGAATCAAAAGTAAAAATGGGCCTGGAACTCAGAGTTGTGCCGCTAGGATATGATGTGACATCGGTTACACATATAGTGTCTTTTGCTATAAGAGCAGCACTAATCTTTGGAAATATAAAACCCGGAGACCTTCCGGAATTGCTAAAATATACTAAAGAAAGAGTACCTGCTTTTGTAAATGCTCTAGGACCTTTAAACGAATTAGTTGTATCTGCCGGTGCCGGAGCCATTGCACTGGGATTTCCTGTAATTACCGATCAGGACGTTCAGGAAGTGCCGATGAATCTTATAGTTCAAAAAGACTATGATAAACTGGTTCAAACATCATTAGAAGCTCGGGGTATAAAGATTAAAATAACAGAAATTCCGATCCCTGTAGGTTTTGCTCCGGCCTTTGAGGGGGAGAGAGTCCGCAAAGATGAAATGTTTGCGGAATTTGGCGGTGGGCGCACAACTGCCTGGGAACTTGTGAGAAAGCGCGATCTTTCAGAAGTTGAGGATCATAAGATTGAAGTAATAGGACCGGATATTGATACATTAGGCCCTGACGGGGGAAAACTTCCTTTGGCAATTATTGTAGATGTAGCGGGAAAGAACATGGAGGAAGATTTTGAGCCTGTAATGGAGCGCCGAATCCATTATTTTGTAAATTATATTGAAGGCGTTATGCATATAGGGCAGAGAGACATTGCATGGGTAAGAATAAGCAAACCTGCATATGAAGCAGGCTTCAGGCTGAAACATATCGGTGAAGTTCTATACGCTAAGATGCTTGATGAATTTGGGAATATTGCCGATAAGGTTCAAGTAACTATAATTACAGATAAAGAGCAAGTAGAAAGACTTTTGAATGAAGTTGCCCGGCCAAAATATGAAGCAAGAGATGCAAGACTTGCAGGCCTTACCGATGAAAGCGTCGATACTTTCTATTCGTGCTTGCTGTGCCAATCTTTTGCACCTGCCCATGTGTGTATAGTGACACCTGAAAGGCTTGGATTGTGCGGTGCCGTGAGCTGGCTTGATGCAAAAGCAACATATGAGCTAAATCCCACCGGTCCATGTCAGCCTATTGTCAAAGGCGAGTGTCTCGATGAGACCAAGGGCAGCTGGGAGTCTATAAACAAGCGAGTCGCGGAGCAATCCCACGGCGCTACAGCTAAAGTCAATATATACACAATAATGGAAGATCCCATGACATCCTGCGGATGCTTTGAATGTATTTGCGGTATTATGCCTGAGGCAAACGGTGTGATTATTGTGAACCGTGAATACCACGGTATGACCCCGCTTGGAATGACGTTTGGTGAGTTGGCATCTACCACCGGTGGCGGTGTTCAAACACCCGGATTTATGGGACACGGCAGACAATTTATAACAAGCAAGAAATTCTTGTATGCTGATGGAGGATTGAAGCGCGTTGTTTGGATGCCTAAGGAATTAAAAGAAGCTCTAAAGGATAAACTTATAGAAAGAGGCAAAGAAATGGGCATAGAAAATTTCTATGACATGATTGCTGATGAAGAAGCCGGCACAGATCCGGATTCAGTAGTGGAGTTTTTGACAAAAGTCGGCCATCCTGCTCTTAGCATGGATCCTATGTTTTAAATATTCGACACCATTGCCCCACAAGCCACTTTCCTAAAGTGGCTTGCACACTTATAAGCCAAGAATAGGGTGATTACTTATGGAAAAATGCACTATAACTTTTCAACCGACAGGAAAGACTGTGGAAGTAACCAGAGGCACTAATTTGATGGAAGCAGCGCGAAAGGCAGGAGTATTCATGGATGCTCCTTGCGGAGGCAAGGGGGTATGCGGTAAATGCAAAGTCAAAGTAAAATCCGGTGCCCACAAGCATGAATATAATCCGCTTCTTTCGCCTGAAGAAATAGAACAGGGTGTCAGACTTGCTTGTATGACATGGGTTCAAGGCGATATGACCGTTGAAATTCTCCAGATAGATGTTATAAACGACATAATGGTAGAAGATATAACATCAGGCTCTAAAGGAAAATTTATAAAAAGGACTGTAGAAACACTAACCTCATCAGGCGTAAAAACGGGAACAAAGTTTGAAGCAGTAAGCCTTAAACTTCCAAAACCTACAATCGATGATAATATTCCCGATTTTGAAAGAGTCGAAAGGGAACTAAGGCAGGTGCTGGGGTGCAAAAATGTAAAATGCTTTGTTGAAGTCCTTAAAAAACTGCCCCAGGCTTTAAGAAGAAATAATTTTGAAATTAGACTTTTTGTTTCAAAAAATAGTGATGATTGTAATATCGTAAGCATTGCCGAGAAAGAAGAAGCCAGGCCTTTAGGTCTTTGTACGGATATCGGCACCACAACTGTTGCTGCCTGTCTTGTCGATATTCAAACAGGAGAAATAATGGCGTCTGCAAACAGCGGCAACTTGCAAATGCAGTACGGCGCAGATGTTATAAGTCGAATAATTTATTCTACGAAAAACAGTGGCCTTAAAAAATTGCAGCAGGCTATAGTTGAAGGTACATTGAATCAACTAATTAATAATATGACAAGCAAGATAGGTATTGATAAAAATGACATTATATTTTCGGTTTTTGCAGGCAATACAACCATGACTCATTTTCTGCTCGGAATATCTGCCGAGAATATTAGAATTGAACCTTATATACCGGCGTTTAGACATGCTCCCATATTTAGAGCCGGGGATATTTTACTTGATATCAACAAAAATGCACCTGTATTTACTCTGCCCAATGTTGCAAGCTATGTAGGAGGCGACATAGTGGCAGGAGTTTTGGCATCGGGGATCTGGAACAGTGATGAAACTATATTATTTATGGATTTAGGCACAAACGGTGAAATAGTCTTAGGAAACAGGGAATGGATGCTGACATGTGCGTGTTCTGCAGGGCCTGCCTTTGAAGGAGGAGAAATCAGCTGCGGCATGAGAGCTGCTATAGGCGCTATTGATGAGATAAAAATTAATAGATATGACTTAAGACCTGAAATAAAGGTTATAGGTAATGTTAAGCCAAAAGGTATTTGCGGTTCCGGAATAATCGATGCTATTGCCGAAATGTTTTTAACAGGTATAATAGATATGAAAGGAAAACTCAATACGACAATCAAATCAGACAGGATAAGATATAATACATATATTGGATGCAGCGAATATGTGATAGTCTTTGGAGATGGAACAGAAAGCGGCCGAGATATAACAATAAATGAAATCGATATAGATAATTTCCTGCGTGCAAAAGGTGCCGTATATTCGGGCGCAAGAACTCTTTTAAACAATGCAGGAATGACTCCGGAAGATATTGACAAAGTTATAATAGCAGGGGGAATAGGGCAGAATCTTGATATTGAAAACTCAATTATGATCGGTTTACTTCCTGATATACCCCTTTACAAATTTGATTTTGTGGGCAACAGTTCCCTTGCCGGAGCTTATGCATGCGTAATCAGCGATGAAGCAAGAAAAAAGGCAGCAGAAATTGCAGATAATATGACCTACATCGAGCTTAGCGCAGATCCCTCATATATAGAAGAGTTTATCAGCGCTTGTTTTCTTCCCCATACGGATGTCAGTCTGTTTCCAAGCCTGAAAGATGTTATGAATTTATAATTTGAAAATAAAATGTTATTTACAAAATTTACCAAAGGAGGAATTGCAATGGGAGAAAATAACTGCTGCAAATCAGATAAAGAAAAAGATATAGAAACATTAAAAATCCTTTTAGCACACTGGATTGAGCATAATAATTCCCATGAAGAAGGTTTCAGAGAATGGGCAGACAAGGCCAAGAACTTTAGAAAAACAGAGGTTTCAGAGCTGATATCAAAAGCCGCTGATTCTCTTAAAGCTGCCAGTGATTATTTACTTGAAGCTAAAAAACATATGTAAAACGAGAAACGGAGGTGCCTTAAAATGTGCGAATCAAAAGTCTACCTTTTAGAAGACGGCGAAGAGAAAAAGATAATGGATAATGTTATTCACATAGAGCCCCAAGGCGGCAAATTATTTATGTATGATCTTTTAGGCGAGCAAAAAATTGTCGATGCTGCAATTAAAGAAGTTCGACTTCTTGAACACAAGATAATACTTGAAAGAGAGAAAGCCAAATGAATATCGCCGTAGTAGACGGCATGGGAGGAGGAATCGGCAGTCAGATTATATCTCTTTTGAGACAAGATCTGCCGGCTGATATTACCATTTATGCCTTAGGCACTAATTCTGCTGCAACTTCAGCTATGATGAAAGAAAAGGCCAATAAAGGCGCCACAGGTGAAAATGCAATATCTTTTGCGGTAAAAAAAGCAGATGTAATTGTAGGGTCGCTTGGAATTGTTATTCCGAATTCTATGCTGGGAGAGATAACACCGCATATCGCTGAAGCTATAGCGTCTTCCTGCGCAAAAAAAATTCTTATCCCTATCACAGACAATGAGGACATAGTGCTTTTGGGTATAGAAAAAAAGCCATTATTTCTTGCCATAAAAGATGCCATAGAAAAAATTAAAGAATTAAATCAATGATAGAAGTTAAAAAACTAAATCAAGATAAAATTTCCAATTAACTCAAGAACGAACTTAAAGCCGCATACAAAAGTGCGGCTTTTTGCACATTAGCGCAATCAAAGGGTCTTTTTTATTAAAATATATACAAAATATGTAAACCGGGCAAATATAAGCTGAGAAGTATATAAATAGACCTAGAGCAATTAAAAAGCAAAAATAGCTATTTGACTTTTTGCCTCATATGCTGTACATTGTAAAGTGAATTGGAAATTGTTAAAAATATTTTGAAGGGTGGGTAGCTATGCTAAAAACCATCATCTTTATAATTTTAAGTTATTTAGTGGGCTCTATTTCTTCAGCCTCTGTGATCTGCAGTAAATTTTATTCAACAGATATAAGAAAATATGGCAGCGGAAATCCCGGCTCGACTAACGTGTTAAGAGTACTTGGCCCAAAAGCGGCTGCTTTGGTATTTATGGCGGATTTCGCGAAAGGTTTTGTTATGGTACTGCTAGGAAAACTTATTGGCGGTGAAAGCTTGGCATTGCTATCTGCCATTGCGGTTGTGATTGGGCATGATTGGTCTATATTTTTAGGCTTTAAAGGCGGAAAGGGAATCGCAACGAGTTTCGGAGCCATTTTGGTTCTTACTCCAAAAATAACACTTATACTTTTTGTGATAGGGGTAGTCGTAATTGCTCTATCACGTTATGTTTCTTTAGGTTCTGTTACTGCAGCTGTTTTATATCCTATCCTTGTCATAGCCTTTGGTTATCACCTAAACTACATAATGACAGGGCTTGTCTTGGGGCTTATTGCTATATACAGACATAAAGATAATATCAAAAGATTAATGGCCGGCAAAGAAAATAAGCTTGTATTAAAAAAGCGATAAAAATGAGTAACATTGGTAAAAAGTATCAAGAGATAGTGTTAAGTTGATATTTTTTACCAACGTAAAAGTACTTAAACTCAAGAAACACAGGCAAATATGATTGGCATATTTTTTGCAGTAGTATAATAATATAAATGAGGAAATTTCTAAATAAGGAAATTTTAATAATCTATAAATAATATTCAGAAAAAATATGAGGTGGTTATTTGATTGATCAAAAGATAATTCAAGACCTAAAGAGCTTTCCGGTAATACCGGCTATAAGAGATATTGAAAGAGTCAACATAGCTTTATCAAAAAAACCTAAGTGCATATTCCTTCTAACTGGTAATATATTAAATATTAAGAAGATCGTGGATCGAGTAAAAGAAAGCAATAAAACCGTCTTTTTACATTTAGATCTTCTCGAAGGTATTAGCAAAGATAGTATGGGAATAAAATATATTGCTCAGGAGATAAAACCGGACGGAATTATAACAACGCGAGCAAACCTTATAAATTGCGCAAAAAACGAAGGATTATTTACTATTCAGCGAATATTTATTCTAGATAGTCTTGCTCTTGATACTGCTGAAAAAACAGTTAAAAGCCTAAACCCTGATGCCATAGAAATTCTCCCGGCTGTAATACCTAAAGTTATCGGAAGGATATGCCGAACTGTAAGACATCCTGTTATAGCTGGGGGACTGATTGAAAATACAGCTGAAGTTGAAGCCGCTATCAAAGAGGGGGCCTGGGCTATATCAGTTACAAAAGAAGATATCTGGAACTATACCTTTTAAGGACTTGGAGAATAGGAGAAAGTCCTTCCTAGGTTAGTAATTACAGTACCTTTGTACTAATTACTAAGCTCGGAAGGACTTTTTAGTTTATAAAGGGGGTGATTGAACAGCTGCTTGTAATTTATTTCTATAAAATTTACTACAATAAGTCCACTAAAGACTAGAAAGAGTAGTATTAGTGAAAAAGTGGGTTCGATTTTAGGTTTTGCAATCGCAGGTGCTGCAGATGGAAACTGAAACAAAAGAAAGGCTTTATGCGGGTTGGAAAAAAGCTGTTAAGTGCTCTATAAATTGGGAAGATAAAGAGGTATAATGAAAATATAGTAGAATAGAATTTAAATTTGATTTTAGCTGTGGTGGAGAATATGGAGAACCACACCTTTATAGAGGTGTGGTTTTTCCATTTTTAAGGAGGAAAAAAATGGAAGATATAGTAATTATCGGAGCAGGAGTGACGGGATGCGCTATCGCGAGAGAGCTTGCTCGTTACGATGTTAATATTACATTAGTTGAAAAAGAAGAAGATGTAGCCTGCGGCACAAGTAAAGCAAACAGTGCAGTAGTCCATGCAGGATTCGATGCTGAGCCGGGCACCTTAAAAGCAAAATTTAATGTAATAGGAAATAAGCTATATCCTGAGTTGTGCAAAGAGCTGGATGTACCGTTTAAAATGAACGGAACATTGGTAGTTGCTGTAAATGATGAAGAAGTTCAAGTGCTTTATGAACTTTTAGAAAGAGGGAAAATTAATGGAGTAAATCCCCTTAGAATAATAGGCAAAGATGAGCTTTTAACACTTGAACCAAATTTGAATCCTGAGGCAAAGGCAGCTCTTGATGCCCCGACAGGAGGTATTGTTTGCCCTTATGAACTGACTATTGCACTAGCTGAAAATGCCAGCCAGAACGGCGTAAAATTTTGGCTCAATTCTCCTGTAACAGATATAGAAGTATTGGGCAATCACCACTTTTTAATAAAAACTCCAAAAGGAAATATAGAAACAAAATATATTGTAAATGCCGCAGGGCTTTTTGCAGATGAAATATCAAAAATGGCAGGAGCCGAAGAATATACAATAACTCCTCGAAAAGGCGAATATTTAATTTTCGATAAACAGTTTGGAAGTTTAGTTAAAAAAGCCATATTCCCTACACCGACTAAAATATCAAAAGGCATTTTAGTCTGCCCTACAGTCGATGGTAATATCTTTATAGGACCAAATTCCCATGATATAGGAGATAAATATGATACAACTGTAAATTCTGATGGCATAAAAGAAATTGTAGCAGGCGGAAAAAAGCTTATTCCAAATTTACCTATGAGAAATATCATAACGTCTTTTGCGGGATTAAGAGCAGTTTCCAATACTAATGATTTTATAATCGAAGCATCGAAAAAAATTAACGGATTTATCAATGTTGGCGGTATACAATCGCCGGGACTTACATCAGCGCCTGCGATAGCTCTTACGGTAAAAGACATTTTACAAGATATAGGCCTTAAGCTAAAAGAAAAAAGAGATTTTCTACCGCATAGGCCCAAAAAATTCAGGTTCAGAGAAATGGATAACGAAGAACGAAAAAGGCTTATTGAAGAAAATCCGGCCTTTGGACATGTAATCTGTCGATGCGAAACTGTTACCGAAGCAGAAATAATTGATGCAATAAAAAGACCTATAGGAGCACAAAACATTGATGCAGTAAAAAGAAGGACTAGAGCAGGCATGGGAAGATGCCAGGGAGGTTTTTGCTCGCCCAGAGTAGTAGAAATAATTACTCGGGAACTCGGTATAGATCCCTTGGAAGTTACAAAAAAAGGTCCCGGGTCCAATATTCTTATTGGCCGGATAAAAGAATTCTTGGAGGATGAAGGCGGTGACCAAAATGTTAAATAAGCAACTTGTAGTAATTGGCGGAGGTCCCGCGGGCCTTGCTGCTGCAATAGAAGCCAAAAAGAGCGGAGCAGAGGATATTTTACTTATAGAAAGAGATTCAGGGCTTGGCGGAATACTGCAGCAATGCATTCACAATGGTTTTGGACTTCATGTATTTAATGAAGAACTTACAGGACCTGAATATGCTGATAGATTTATTGAAGAACTTAAAACAATAGGCATTGAAACCTTGCTTGATACCATGGTGATAGAACTTGGAGCTGACAAAACAATAACTGCGGTAAGCCCTAAAAAAGGACTGCTTCAAATCAAAGCTGATGCAGTAATTTTGACTATGGGATGCAGAGAAAGGACAAGAGGCGCCATAAACATTCCGGGATACCGGCCTGCAGGAATCTTTACAGCAGGAACAGCCCAACGTTTTGTAAATATTGAAGGATATATGCCGGGAAGTGAGGTTGTTATTTTAGGCTCTGGCGATATAGGACTTATTATGGCAAGACGATTTACACTAGAAGGAGCAAAAGTAAAGTGCGTAGCAGAAATTATGCCCTATTCAAACGGACTTACAAGAAATATTGTTCAATGTCTAAATGATTTCGACATTCCACTACTCCTAAGCCATACAGTCACATATATTCACGGAAGAGATAGGGTCGAAGGCGTGACTATTGCAGAAGTAGATGAGAATATGAACCCTATCCCGTCTACTGAAAAATTTGTAAGTTGTGATACGCTGCTTTTGTCCGTAGGACTTATACCTGAAAATGAGCTTTCTAAAATGGCTGATATCAAAATTGACAATGTTACAGGCGGACCTGTGGTAAACCAAAGAATGGAAACTTCTATACCTGGAATTTTTGCATGCGGCAATGTGGTTCATGTTCATGATTTAGTTGATTTTGTTACGATGGAATCAAGACTTGCAGGCATGGGAGCTACAAATTATTTGAAAGACAAGCTTCCTGATAAAAACTATATTTCAATTTTAGCTGGTGATGATATAAGATATGTAGTGCCGCAGCTTGTAAATCCTGAAAAAATTCTAGGTGAAAAACAAAACTTTTTTATGCGCAGCACAAGACCAATGGAAAAAGCGCGGCTTTTTATAGAGTCCGATAGCGAACTGATTCGTGCAAGAGTACTACAGCATATAAAACCCAGCGAGATGATAAATATTAAGATTAAAAAAAGTGAGCTTGAAGGCAGAGATATTAAGACATTAAAACTTTCTCTTCGAGAAGAGGTGTAGATAATGGAATCAGTTAAAATTAATAAAACGGTAACATGCATTATTTGCCCAAAAGGGTGCCAAATAGATGTGAAATTAGTAGACGGCAATATTGAGAGTATAAAAAATTATGGATGTAAACGAGGAATAGAGTATGCAAAAAATGAAGTTTTAGATCCTAGAAGAACTCTTACAACAACACTAAAATTAACAGACGGCAGGATGTTGCCTGTCAAGACAAAACAACCCATTCCTAAAAAGTTGTTAAAAAGAGCTATGGTAGAGCTGAAAGATGCTGTAGTGTCTTCGCCTGTTAAAATCGGCGATGCCGTTGTAAGCAATGTTGTAGGCACTGGAATCGATATAGTAGCAACAGGCAATGCCGAAAAAAAGTAAATTTAAACCGAGGTGAAAAGCCATGTGCCAAAACGGTAAATTATTTGTAAAAATTACAAATGAAAAAGTTTTTGACAGCTTGCCCTTAGGTATCATTATAACGGATCATGAGGGAACTATTACCCTGTGCAATAAGGCAGCAGAAGAATTAATCGGGTCTGAAAAGGGATTAATAGTAGGTAGCCCGCTGCAAGAAATAATTCCCGATGTAACTTTAGGAAATGGCTCATTTACCAGAATTCGAGTCAGAGAAAATCTAAGTTTTGATGAAAGTAAAATTATATCAGCTGAAGTTAATCCCATTTCAGACGAAAGTGAAATTTTAGGGTATTCAGTGGTCTTTAACAGGCATTTCCTCCAAACAGAGGCAATGCCTCGTCTGCGCTCTAAAGACTTAGGCAGGGACAGTGATTCAGAGATTACCGATGAAGCCTTTAAGAATATTATTGGCAGCAGCAAAAGGTTACTTTCAGCTTTAAAAATTGCCGCAAAGGCGGCTAAAACTTCTTCTACAGTTCTATTACAAGGAGAAAGCGGTACAGGAAAAGAGCTTGTAGCAGAGGCAATACACTATGCAAGCAAAAGATGTGATGGTCCGTTTATAAAAGTAAATTGTCCCGGAATTCCGGCTGATCTTATGGAGAGCGAGCTTTTTGGCCACGAAAAAGGTTCTTTTACCGGAGCCATATATCAAAAGATTGGAAAATTCGAACTGGCAAATGGCGGCACCATATTTTTAGATGAAATAGGTGAACTTGATAAAAATTTGCAGTCAAAACTTCTCAGGGTTTTACAGGAACGTGAATTTGAAAGAGTCGGTGGCAATCGCGTTTTAAAAACAGATGTAAGAATAATAGCTGCAACACATAGAAATTTACAAGAAATGGTAAGTTTTGGGGATTTTCGTGAGGATTTATACTACCGCTTAAATGTAGTGCCTATAGTGCTTCCCAGTTTAAGAGAAAGAAAAGAAGATATCCCGCTGCTTGTTGAGCATTTCCTTAGGAAATTGTGCATGAAATTAGGAGTAAAAAGTAAATCGATAACAAAAAGAGCTGTTGAATCTTTATATAATTATGATTGGCCAGGAAATGTAAGGGAACTTGAGAATATAATTGAGCGTGCTATCAACCTTGCAGAAACAGACATAATCGATATTTCAGATTTACCGCAAGGCATAGCCAACAGGACAAGTGAGGCAAAGCGACTACTAATTAATCTTGAGCCGGACGGTGAGTTGGCAAGCTATGATGATTATGAAAAGGCAATAATAAAAGTTGCACTAAACAAATATAAAAGCTTCAATGCTGCAGGCAAAGCCTTAGGCATTACTCATAAAACTGTAGCGGCAAAAGCTAGAAGGTATGGCATAATAGAGTAAGTTTAAAGGAGTTTTAAAATGCCGAACTTAAAATCATTTAAAGGAAATGATATTCAAAACTATTTGATTGATCAAAGTGAAATGCTTCATTAAAAAAGAAAACGAAATAATTTTTGGAATAAATCCCGCACTAAGTCCGGAAATTATAAAATCGCTGTACCTGCCGGTTATTAACATGGTGTGTAAGAATATGAATCTTATTCCTCATGTTCTAGTTGCTACTGATTATGATGCACTGTCAAATAGTTTGATTGATGGTATTATTGATGTAGGATGGTTTTCACCACTCGCTTATGTAAATGCAAAAAGCAAAGGTCCTATTGTTCCGCTTGTAACGCCTATAGTAAACGGTTCACCGAGTTACCTGGGCTATATTATTACAACTGTTGATTCCGGAATAAAAAATCTGTCAGATATAAAAGGCCAGCGAATGGCTTTTGTAGATCCAAAATCAGCTTCGGGCTATGCTTATCCTCGTATGCTGCTGAAAAAAGCAGGAATAGATCCTGATAGAGATTTAGAAGAGCAATTATGTCTTGGAACCCACAGCAACGTTGTTGAAGCAGTGCTTTCAGGCTCAGTTAAAGTAGGAGCTACTTATTCTGAAGCTATAGAAGAAGCGAAACGCCAAGGTTTAGATATAACAAAACTTGTATATTTGGCAAAAACCGACCCGATTCCTAAAGACTGTATAGCTGCCCGAGCAAACATGGATCAAGAGATTTTGGATAAACTCAAAAACGCCTTTATCAATTACAGAGACAATAAGAAGGGGAGTTCAATAATTAACGGATTTGTCATTGCTGATGACAAAAACTACGATATAATCCGGGAAGTCGCAAAAGATGCAAACTGACAAATATTTAATTAAAATATGTAAACTGCCATGAATGTAGTATAATAAAATTAAACAGCTTTTAGGAGGTGATGATTTAATGAAAAAGGCCATAAATAATCCTGAAAATGTAGTTGAGGAAATGTTAGAAGGCATGGCTGCAGCCTATCCTCAGTATGTTAGAAAGCTTGATGGCTTTGATGTTATGGTAAGAACTAATGCACCGATAAAGGGTAAGGTTGCTTTAGTGTCCGGAGGAGGAAGCGGACATGAACCTTCTCATGCAGGTTTTGTAGGTAAAGGCATGCTGGATGCAGCAGTAGCAGGAGCTGTTTTTACATCACCAACACCTGATCAGATATATGAAGCAATAAAAGCAGTGGACGGAGGAGCCGGGGTTCTGCTGATAATAAAGAACTACACCGGCGATATAATGAACTTTGAAATGGCGGCGGAAATGGCTGAGGGCGACGGAATAAATATTGAAAAAGTAGTTGTAAATGATGATGTTGCTGTTGAAGACAGCCTTTATACCACCGGCAGGCGCGGCATTGCGGGAACGGTTTTTGTACATAAGATTGCCGGAGCAAAGGCTGAAGCAGGCGGGACTTTGGTAGAAGTAAAAAATACAGCAGAAAAAGTTATTAATAATGTGCGAAGCATGGGATTTGCCCTTACGCCATGCACCGTCCCTGCTGCGGGTAAACCCAATTTTACCCTGGGCGAAGATGAAATGGAAATAGGCATAGGCATTCACGGAGAACCGGGGACAATGAGGACTTCTATCATGAAGGCAGATGAAATCGTGGATCACTTACTTGATAAGATAACAATGGATCTGCCTTATGAAGCAGGCGATGAAGTAGCCGTAATGGTAAACGGCCTTGGTGCAACACCTTTGATGGAACAATTTATAATGAACCGAAGAATAAGCGAGGTTTTAAAGGAAAAGAAAATTAAGGTGTACAAGACATTTATCGGTGAATTTATGACTTCACTTGAGATGGCGGGAGCATCTATTACTCTTTTAAAATTAGATAAGGAACTAAAGACTCTACTAGATGCATCTGCAGATACACCTGCTTTAAGACAGCTTTGATTGGGCGAGAAAGGAAGAGAACATAATGGCAGTTGACAGTGCACAACTTATCAAAATAATAAATCATATGGCACAGCATATTGAGGAAAATAAGGATTTTTTAACAGAGCTTGATGCGGCAATTGGTGATGCCGATCATGGCATAAATATGGCAAAGGGCTTTAGAGCGGTCAGCGAAAAAATTTCGTCGATGGAAGATAAGGACTGCGGCACTATCTTAAAAACAGTTGGAATGACATTGGTATCTACGGTAGGTGGTGCATCAGGTCCTTTATACGGGACGGCATTTATGAGGGCATCTCAGGCAGCCGGGGCAAAAGACAAGATCGCCTTTGAGGATTTGCCTGCCATATTGGACGCCGCCCTTGAAGGCATTAAGACGCGAGGCAAAGCGGAAAAAGGCGAAAAAACCATAATAGATTCTCTAGAACCTGCTGTCAAAGTCTTAAAAAGTTCTTCACCTGCAGACCTTGATCTTTTAAAAAAAGCGGTAGATGCGGCAAAAGATGGTGTAGAATATACAAAAGGCATTATCGCAAAAAAAGGAAGGGCAAGCTATCTTGGCGAAAGAAGCATCGGCCATCAAGACCCCGGAGCTACATCCTGCTATATTATGCTAAAAGCCCTATATGATGCACTGGAAAATATACAAAAATGAGGTGTTCTTTTGGTTGGAATTGTTCTTGTCTCACATAGTAAAAAGTTGGCACAAGGAGCCAAAGAGCTTATAGAGCAGGTTGTAAGAGAGAAAATAAAAATTGAAGAGGCTGCAGGAACATCAGATGGCAGACTAGGCACTGACGCCTTCCTAATCGAAGAGAAAATTATCGATGTCTTTGATGGAGACGGAGTATTAATTATACCGGATCTTGGTAGTGCGGTAATGAGCGCCGAGATGGCCATTGAAGATTTAAGAGAAGATGTAAGAAAGAAGGTTTGCATGGCAGATGCCCCCTTTGTAGAAGGTGCTATGGCGGCGGCTATGGAAGCAAGTTTCGGTAAAAATCTTGAAGAAGTAAAAAAGGCTGCCGAAGATACACGAGGCATGAAGAAGATAATGTAGAATTATAAGGAGCTTTCGAATGACGAAAGCTCCTTATGCATGCTTTATTTTAACTTAAATTAAGTCTAGTTAAAACCTTCATTATTTTTTATGAAGGATTTTTAAGCAAAACAGCGAAATATAAAAGCATATATATTTTAAATATAAAATCGGAGGTAGATATCATGCAAAAATATACTATTAGAACAGAAGAACATAACCAAATGCTTGATATAACTACAATTGTTCAAAAAAGTGTAGATGAGTCAGAAGTAAGGGATGGTATGTGTTACATTTTTATTCCTCATACTACAGCAGGAATTACTATAAATGAAGGAGCAGATAAAGATGTGTCCATTGATATTCTAGAAACCCTGGATAAACTTGTTCCTCATAATGGTGATTATCGCCATTTAGAAGGAAATTCGGATGCCCATATTAAAGCTTCCCTGGTTGGAGATAGTTTAACACTTATAGTCAGAGAAGGTAAATTATTACTAGGTACATGGCAGAGAATATTTTTCTGTGAATTTGATGGACCTAGGACAAGAAATATTATAGTTAAGGTTGTGGAGGACAAATAATAGGCGCAATAAAATCCGAAAGTGTTGACAATAAAGAGCGGGTTTGCTATTTTATAAGTATTGGAAATAAAAATGTATTACGGTAGGTATAAAAAAATTGTGATAAAAATGTAGCACGGGAGGATGGATAATGTTCAGATTTGCAACAACCTCCCTCCTGCGTTTATCGGACAAAATACCAGCTTAATCATAAATAATGAAAGCAGTACAAAAGGAGGAGGGCTTAATTGCCGATAATTTGGAACAAGCAATGGGAATGTGCCTCAAGAAAAGATATTGAGGAGATTCAACTCGAAAGATTAAAATCAACAATAAAAAGAGTTTACGACAATGTTCCGTATTATAGGAAAACATTGGATTCAATGGGGATTACGCCTGCTGATATTAAGAAATTAGAGGACATAAGGCGCTTACCATTTACAACCAAGGACGTGCTAAGAGATAACTATCCCTTTGGTATTTTTGCTGTTCCCAGAAATAAGTTGCTGAGAATACATGCTTCTTCAGGCACTACAGGAAAGCCTACAGTGGTAGGATATACGAAAAATGATCTTGATACATGGGCAGAAGTCGTTGCAAGGGTAGTAACTCAAGCAGGAGTAACAGATGAAGATATGGCTCAAGTGGCTTTTGGGTATGGACTTTTTACAGGCGCCTTTGGCCTTCACTACGGTCTTGAAAAAGTTGGAGCGGCTGTAGTGCCTGCATCAGTCGGTAATACCGAGCGGCAGATAATGCTTTTACAGGATTTTGAATCTACAGCCCTTATTTCAACTCCTTCATATGCCCTTTATATGTCGGAAGTTGCTGAAAAAATGGGGATTGACATAAAAAATTTAAAACTAAAATATGGTCTTTTTGGTTCAGAAGCATGCACAGAAGAAATGCGGCGGGAGCTTGAAAAGCGCTGGGGAATTTTGGTTACTGATAATTATGGTCTTAGTGAAGTAATGGGACCCGGAGTTTCAGGAGAGTGTCAGTATCAAGACGGTATGCACATAGCCGAGGACCATTTTCTAATAGAAATTATTGATCCGCTAACCGGAGAACCAAAAGATTACGGCGAAGAAGGGGAAGTAGTTATAACAACACTTACTAAAGAAGCCCTTCCCTTGATACGCTACCGCACAAGAGATATATCTTCCTTAAATCCCGAGCCTTGCAAATGCGGCAGAACAAGTACTCGAATGAAGAAAATCTCCGGAAGAACCGATGATATGCTTATAATTAGAGGTGTGAATGTTTTTCCATCTCAAATAGAAGGCGTTTTAGTTCAATCTGAAGGTCTTACGCCTAACTATATGCTCGTTGTTACTAAAAATGGTTATATGGACGAATTGGAAGTCCAGGTTGAGGTTACAGAGGAGATTTTTACAGATCGATTTAGAGAACTGGAAGCCATGGAAAAACGAATAGAGCATAAACTTCACACAGTTTTAGGCATTAGCGCAAATGTAAGACTTATAGCACCAAACTCGCTAGAACGATTTGAAGGAAAAGCCCGCAGAGTAAAAGACTTAAGAAAACAAAATTAATATTTAATTATAGCGCCACCTGCAAAAAACGGGTGGTTTTTTAGTTAGAATTGATTTTTATCTTTTCTCATGATAAGATTAAACCAAACATACGTTCGGAGATGATTAGATGCTTTCGATTTTACATGTGGATATGAATGCGTTTTATGCTTCATGCCATCAAGCAAAAGATCCTTCCCTTAAAAATAAGCCCATAATGGTAGCAGGAGATCCAAAAAAGAGGACCGGCATTATACTTACAGCCTCTTATGAGGCGCGCAGATATGGAGTAAAGACAGGAATGCCAAAATGGCAGGCGGAAAAACTTTGTCCTCAAGGTACATTTATAAAGCCGGATTATGAATTATATGTAAATGCCAGTCAAAAGGTTATGAATATCCTTAGAAATTTCACTCCACAAGTGGAAGTATTCAGCATCGACGAAGCATGGCTTGATGTATCAGGCTGTGAAAAACTGTTTGGAGATTCGCTTAATATAGCTAAAAAAATTCAGTGTGAAATTTATAAAAAATTAGACCTTCAGTGCTCAATTGGAATATCCTCCAATAAACTTTTAGCCAAAATGGCCTCTGACATGAAAAAGCCTAATGCAATTACTGTGCTTTATCCCGAAGATGTTCCAAAACTGCTTTGGCCCCTTCCTGTCGACAAATTATTTGGAGTAGGCAGGCGGATGAATGAGCGTTTCAGTCATATGAATATTAAAACTATAGGGGATTTGGCAATTACTCCAAAGAATGTTTTGGAAAAAGCTTTTGGTTTAAATGGTACATATTTACATCTTTGGGCAAATGGAATAGATAACAGCAAGGTAAATCCCCACATATCAGATGATGCAAAATCTATGGGACATTCTATTACTATGCCGGCAGATATCACATCTTTTGATGAGGCAGAAAAGGTCCTTCTTTTTTTAGCCGAACAAGTAGGGCGCAGAGTGCGGCGAGAAAACTATTTAGGTCGGACAGTTAGTATAACATTAAAAAATAATTTGTTTGATGTGGTTACCCGTTCAAGCACCACCTTTTATACCAACAGCACAGAAGATATTTATAATACGGCCAAGAAGCTGCTTTATTCAAACTGGGACGGCAAAATGCCATTAAGACTTGTAGGCGTCAGTCTTTCTAACCTTGTTAAAGAATTTGAACAGATTTCTCTTTTTGATGAAGAAAAGAGGAGAAAGAAACTTAATATGGTAATAGATGAAATAAAAGACCGCTTTGGCGATGATGCAATTTTTCGTGCAAGACTTCTGCAGGATAAAGAATTAAATGAAAGAAAATTAAGTAAAGCGCAAAAAATGAGCGAAAATAAGAGAAGCCAGTTTTAATTGAAAAAATTTCAAAGTAATTATATAATTAAGATGCATAAAAGGTTTTAAAGAAAAGGATTGGAATTCATGAAAACGATAATTAGAGATAGTAATTTATTTAAGGGAAATTATAAGTTAATAGCATTAGATATTGATGGTACCCTTATCAATAGCCATCATATCATAACTTTGCGCACGAAAAATGCAATTAAAAAAGCAAAAGATGCGGGGATAAAAGTTACAATATCTACAGGACGACACTATAGAAGTGCTTTAAGCAGGGCAAAAGAAATAAATATAGATGCCCCTCTTATTTGCAGCGATGGAGCGCTTATAAAAGATTTTTATACAAATTCTTCCGTGTGCCATTCTCTTTCTAAAGAAATTGCCGCAGATATCATGAAAGCCGCATCACAATATGATGATTTTAAGATTCAAATCTTTACAGAAGAAAGTAAAATTAATATAGGTTCAGATTACCGCAGCAAATATTTTAAGCGCTTTTTAAGGGAGCCGCTAAAGCATTCACCTATAGGATATTTTAATTTGATGCGAGATTTTGCCTTTATACCGGTAACAAATGTAAAAAATGTGGATGAGGCTATTAAAATCATGAGAGAAGAACCTCTTAAAGTGGTAGTTTATGGAAATGAGATACAAGAAGATCTGAAAATTTTTACAGAAGAAATAACAAAAAAGTACAGAGATGCAATTTCAATAACATCAGCCATAGATAACTGCATAGATATACTAAAGGGTGGGGTATCAAAGGCGAAAGGCCTTGCTGTTGCGTGTGAAAAACTAGGTATAAGACCTGAAGAAATAATAGCCGTAGGTGATAACATAAATGACATTAAAATGATTGAATATGCGGGACTTGGAGTTGCTATGGGCAATGCCCCGGAAAGGGTAAAAAACAAAGCAGATTATGTAACTGCAGACAATGATAGCGAGGGTCTTGCGATATTTTTTGAAAAACTTCTTGCAGGAGAAATACAGATAAAGGAAACATTATATCAAACAAAACTTTGCCAAAGCGAAAGATAGGAAAATAAAAAAGAAGAGAATGAAGAAATAAGGAGGCAACCTGCCGCCTTATTTTTATGAGTGCGCCCGGCACGGGCACAGTCTAATGGGTGAAAGTCCCTAGTGCGGGTCGATAGTGCCAAGCACATAGCCAAGGACAAGGGTGTCCATCGAGAGATG
>NZ_MPPE01000015.1:0-1356 GCF_001896645.1 Tepidanaerobacter sp. EBM-49 | reverse complement strand
TGGCTGATAATCATCTTGAATTATTAGTTTTTTTAGTAAATCTACTTGTCGTTTATTCATAATTCAATAATCCTCTCTAATTAAGATTATATATGTATATATTCTTCGAATCTATTACATATGACTTCCTTAACGATAAGTAAAATATGTTCAGCGAAATCCTAAAACCTAACGAGTTTGGGATTTCTCCTAATAAAATTTATATTAACATGTTATAATAGAGTCAAATTATCTCAAGAATACCATAAGCTAGGAGGGAATCAATGATTTTAACAAGAATATTCAAGTTTGATGCAGCTCATAACCTTGTAGAATATCATGGAAAATGTGAAAGGCTCCATGGACATACTTATAAGCTTGTAGTTAAATTAGAGGGCAAGCCGGGAAAAGAAGATATGATTATGGATTTTTCTGAGCTAAAACGCATTGTTGAATCCACAATATTGCAGCAGCTAGACCACTCCTATCTGAATGACTTTATAAAACAACCTTCTGCAGAAAACATCTCAAGATGGATTTGGGACAGACTATATAATGAATTATCCAAAGAAAACTGCCGACTTTATGAAATCCAGGTTTGGGAAACTGAAAATTGTGGAGTCACATACAGGGGTGAATGATTTGTTAAAAGATATCCAAAGCCAAGTAGATACTCGAGGCATTTCGCTAAATAGAGTAGGTATCAAAAACATTGATTGGCCTTTGAAGGTATATGACCAGACAAACGGATTTCAAAATACCGTTGCCAATATCAGCCTATCTGTAGCATTAAAGCATGATATAAAAGGAACTCATATGAGTAGATTTGTAGAAGTCTTAAATAATATAGATATACTGAATCCTCAAGTTATTTTGAGCATCTTAAGGAGCATACAAACAAAGCTTGATGCCGAAAGCAGTTTTTTTGAATGTAAATTCCCATATTTTATCTGGAAAGAATCACCGGTAAGTAAGAATATATCGCCTCTTAAAATTGAAGCAACAATATCAGGTGAGAAAAACCGCGATAAAACTGAAATAATCATCGGAGTTGTGGTTCCTGTGCAGACTCTTTGCCCATGTTCTAAGGCTATTAGCAGTGTCGGTGCTCACAACCAACGGGCAAATGTTAAAATTCTGGTGAAAACCAAAAAGAAAATTTGGTTTGAACATTTAGCAGCAATTGCAGAAATGTCAGCATCAAGCCCGGTTTATTCCTTATTAAAGCGTGAAGATGAAAAATATGTAACCGAAGCAGCCTATAATACGCCAAAATTCGTGGAGGATGTGGCAAGAGATGCAGCTCTTTTGCTGGAAAAAGAAGAAGGGCTCAAATGCTACAGAGTAGAAGTAGAAAGCCATGAAAGCATTCACAAC
>NZ_MPPE01000004.1:0-66238 GCF_001896645.1 Tepidanaerobacter sp. EBM-49 | reverse complement strand
TATGAGTTTATACTCATCCTGTGGAAAGGATGGTGAGGTCTTTTTTCTACGTCCGAATGAATTTTTCCTGCAAAAAACCTAGAAATATTTTACACTATCGGCAGATGTTTTGCTAAGACTCGCCTTGAGTAATAGGCATGTAAACCAACTCTATCCACGGAGCGTCCTTGAACCAATCATAATCCGGAGGATATTCCATAGCATATACTACTCGCTTTATGCCTGAGTTTATAATTAGTTTTGAACATTCGGCGCAAGGGCGTGCAGTTACGTAAAGCGTGGCATCCTTACGTTCCTCGGGAGAGCATTCTAGGAGAGCGTTTACTTCGGCATGGATAGTGCGCACACAATGGTTGCCTCTCATCATACAACCCGCATCATCACAATGAACAAGGCCGGAAGGGCTTCCATTGTATCCGGTTCCCTTGATTCTATTATCTTTTACTACAACAGCACCTACTTGAAGTCTGGGACATGTTGACCTTTCTCTTACTTTAAATGCTATTTCTAAAAAATATGTATCCCAATCTTTTCGCATAAATAATCGCCTTCCAAAATCGAGGAATTTAAGCTGATGTCTTATTTTTTAAATTGCTGATCATTTTATCTATCATCTGATGGACTTTTTGAGAATTCTCCTTAGCAATTTGGTAATATTTCTTTGCCTCTTCTATTTCTTTGTTTTTTATTGCCATAAGTGCGCTCTGCCCTGCTTGGTGCAACTTGTGATGATATTCGTCAACATTTCGCCATAAGTCCTTTATGTCATTATCATTTATTACTATAGCATTGTAGAAGTGGCCAAAGGAGCACTTATCGCCGTCAGTTTGAAGAGGCATTAACTTATTGGAGTTTATTGCTTCCTCCAACGTCTGCATCCATAAGTCATGCTGTTTGATGGCATTTTGTAAAATTTCTACAAGCTCCTGGGCTGTAATTTCATTGTCGCTTTCCATGAATCTTTGATAGTATTTCTTATTTTGTTCTATAAATGAATTATCAATTTCGTTTATACTGTGCTTTATGGAATCCAGATTTTTAATATCGCCGTCGAGCCTGTATATTATGCTTGTGATTTCTTCTGTCTTTTGTGATAGGCTATTCATGGCAGTAGTTATTTCATTTACTGCGGCGCTAATTTGTTCAAAGGACGCTGCAAATCCCTCCATCTCTTTCTTTATATTGTCTATTGCGCTGAAGTTGCCCTCCACTGTATCTTTAATGGTTTTTGTAACTATCGGAATCTGCCTCATTACCTCATTTGTCGTTTTCATACTTTCCAAGCTTCTTGCCGAGTCTTTCTGAATTTCTTGAGTAAAGCCTTTAAATTCATCAAGACTTTGTTTGGTATTATCTGCAAGTTTTCTTATTTCTTCCGACACAACTGCAAATCCTCTGCCGGCTTCACCTGCCCGTGCCGCCTCTATCCGAGCGTTTAGCGCAAGTAAATTTGTCTGATCTGCAATTTGCTCTATTACAGCAATAATATTTCCTATTTCATTTAAATTATTTAAAAGCTTTGTCAGCGTCTCGTTTACTGCATTATTGCTTTCAGTAACTTTTTCGCATACTTGCCCCATCAAGTTTACGCTTTCCATATTCTTGTCATTATTTTCAACAATTTGCGCAATGTTATTTAAGATTTGATCCATCATCTTTACGTTATCATCAACGGCATTATCTATTTCTTCCATTGATGCGGTTGTCTCTTGGACAAAAGCCGCATTATTTTCTGACTGTAGGTTAAGTTCATTCATAACAGATTCTATTTCATCCATAAGAAACTTAATATTTACTTCTATACTTCCCAGCGAAGAACTTAGCGAGATTGTTTTAAGCAGCATATTTCTCGCGTCTTCTTTAATGGTCTTAAGCTTATTAATTTTTTCTGCGGCATTTGCAACTCTAGGATCATTGGTAGAAACTGATTTTCCTTCGATGATGGCATCTAGAATTTTATTTGTATTTTCAAAAAACATTTCGGTCCCCTCCCCGTGTAGAACTTATAAGATCAATTATTTATATCTGCCCATAGTTAATATATTACCATATGTTACCATGGAAATTCAATTTAATTTTGAAATAGAGATAGTGTCAAGTAACCTTAGGTCTTTTGTCAAACCTTTCGTCTACCCGGATTTGTATATTTTCGGCTCGCAGGTCCTTTTGTATTTTGTCCATCGTTTCCTGCGCCTCCGGCATTAATTTTCTTTTCCGCCATATTCATCACCCTTGCTCCTGTCTATGACCATTATAGCATGAATTACTATATTTTCTATTAAACATTATGCAAGGATGGTAAGGCCTTTATTCTGCGTTCGAATGAATTTTTCCTGCAAAAACCCTAGAAATATTTTACACTATCTTGCAATACAAAAAAGCCCTGCTTATTTTTTTAAAGTTGCAGGACCGATTTCATTTTTAAAGCAGCTTTTCGACAACTGCCTTAGATGTGTTTTCTTTATTTGCTATGGATTCTTTGCGAGTTCTTTTAAAGTACTCGGCATAGAGGATATCCAGCAAGAAAAGCTGTGAAATTTTTGCAGACAAGCTGGCGCTTTGAAGGGGACCTTCGTTTACACCGCACAGAAGAATAACATCAGAATATGCAGTAAGAGGTGATTTAGCAAATCTGGTAATGCAAATAGTTTTGGCGCCTCTTTCCTTTGCAAGCTTTGCAATCTCTATTGTATCCTTAGTCGAACCTGAATAGGAAATTAAAACTGCCGCATCATTTTCCTCCATCAGAGCTGCTGACATAATTTGCAAGTGCGCATCTATAGAGCATTCGGTTTTATTTGTTATTCTCATAAACTTGTTTTTAGCTTCTAAAGCTGTTATAAGGGAGGCTCCAACGCCAAAAAAGTGAATCCTGTTGGCATTTATAAGGAAGTCAACTGCTTTTTTGACATCTTCCTCTTTTACCAGATTATAGGTTTCATTTAAGGCGCTGATATTTGTTGCAAGCAGCTTTGAAGATATTTCTTTTATGGTATCTTCCATGGTGATTTGACTTGTCAGATGGAAAGTTCCCTCGTCATCAGGTGAAATGCTGTGAGCCAGTGCTATTTTAAACTCTTGATAGCCCTTAAAATCTAAAGTCTTACAGAATCTAAATATACTCGAGTCTGCCACGCCGCACGCATCGGCTAAGTCGGTAATTGACATGTAAATCACGTCATTTGCATGTTCAAGGATATAATCGGCAATTTTCTTTTCAGTATTAGTAAATAAGTTATATCTTGACCGAATTTGTGAAAATATATCTGATTTTATGATGCATCACTTCTTTCTGCCGCCTCTTTTAAATAAAGAGATACTGCTCCGAGGATTCCGGCTTTATTTCCGAGAGATGCTTTGATAATTTTAACGTCCCTAAAGCTTTCCATAATCATCCCATTTACTTTATAAGAAATCATATTTACAAGAACATCCTGTTCCATGACCCCTCCACCCAAGATAACGGCTGCCGGATTAAATATATGGATTAAGGACGTAAGTCCTAGTGCTATCTCAAAGGCCCATTCATTTACGATATCCTGCATTTGGGTATCACCTTGTTTCATTCTATCAAAAATCTTTTTTCCGTCCAAGGGGGTTTTAAGCAGTTTTTCGGCCTTTTCTACTAAAGCTCTGGTAGAAGCGTAAGCCTCATAACAGCCCAAACTGCCGCAGCTGCATTTTTTGCCCAGGGGATGTGTTATAATATGGCCAAACTCAGCTGCAATCCCATTATGACCTTTGTAAAGCCTGGAGTCGATGATAATTGCCCCGCCAATACCTGTGCCATATGTTAGGCAAAGAAAATCACTAAACCCTCTGCCTGCTCCAAAATATTTCTCGCCAAGTGCTGCTGCATTAACATCATTTTCTACTTTTACCGGCACGCAAAACCTGCTTTCTAAAATTTCCTTCAACTTTGTTCCTGTATAATTTGGTATATTTTCATTGGCATATATAATCGAGCCTTTTTCACAATCCACCTGTCCCGCGGTGCTGATACCGATAGCTTCGAATTCCTTATATTCGCTTATTATGCTTATCAGCTTTTCTACAAGAAACTTTCCGCCTTTTTTAGCTTCAGATGGATATTCCTTGAAAACGTCCAGATTACCTTTTTCATCAGATATACCAAGCTTTATGGATGTTCCTCCAATATCCGCAGCAAGTATCTTCATTAATAATCATCCTTTATAAAATCCATCTATTTAACGCACGTGCCAGAATCCACTACTTCAACGATTGCATTTACAAACCTCTTGGTTATTTCCATAGGTCTTGTTATTGCGCTGCCAACGACGGCTGCATGGACGCCTAAGCTAAATACTTTTTTTATATCTTCAGGAGCCCATATACCCCCTTCGGCTATAACAGGAATGTCGAAATCTTTAGTAAGCCTTCCTATCAGTTCCAAATCCGGCAGTTTTCTATCCCTTGTATATTCTGTATATCCGCATAAGGTAGTGCCAAGGCAGTCAAATCCCAATTCATAAGCCTCTTTTGCCTCTTCGTATGTTGAACAGTCTGCCATAAATATTTGATCGGGATATTTTTCTCTAAGCCTCGGAAACATTTCACTGATTGTAGTGCCGTCCGGCCTTATTCTCTTGGTAGCGTCTGTTGCGATAATGTCAACGCCTTCATTGTACAGCAATTCGACTTCATTTTCGGTAGGTGTGATAAATACCTCTGAGCCTTCATAAACTTTTTTTATTATACCAATTATTGGAAGTTTTACGTTCTTTTTTATCTCCCTTATATCTTCAATGCTGTTGGCTCTTATCCCACCGGCTCCGCCTAAATATGCCGCATAAGCCATCTTACCCATTATAAAGGAACTGTGAAGCGGTTCATCGGGCAGTGCCTGGCAAGATACGATAAGTTTGTTTTTTATTTGCTTAAATATCTTGTCCTTTTTATCTGTCATCTTTATGTCTCCATATGCTAAGATTATTTAAAACTATTCTTTTACTGAACCGATTGTAATGCCCCTTGTAAAATACTGTTGAAAAAAGATAAACATAAGCAGCATAGGAATTGCAGCTACAGTAGCTCCCGCCATCTTATAAGCAAAGTTGGGATTTAGATCCTGCATTAGTGTGGCTATACCAACCATTAAAGTCTTAGCACTCTTTTCCTGACCAACTACTAACTGCCATAGATAATCATTCCATACCTGAACAAAGTTTAGAATAAACAGTGCTCCAATGCCGGGTTTTACAACCGGAAGCATTATCTTGTAAAAAATCTGAAATTCACTGGCACCGTCAATTATAGCTGCTTCTCTTAATGAATTATGAATAGTATCAAAAAACCCTTTTAACATAAATACACCGAAAGCAGTAGCTACATTAGGCCATATCATTCCACTGAGTTTGTTTGCCATATTAAAATTTTGTATAATCCTGTAGAGGGGAACTATCATAACTTCTTTAGGTATCATCAAACTGGAAATAAGCATTAGAAAGATTATATTTTTGCCTTTAAATTCAAGTTTTGAAAATGCATAAGCAGCTAGGGAACTTACTATAATTACTCCTATCGTCGCAACAAGTGAAACAACTATGCTGTTAAATGCCCATCTTAAAGCAGGCTGGTTCTGAAATACATCTATATAATTTGAAAAAGTAGGCGACTTCGGAATCCAGTCAGGCGGCATTTTTACAACATCTGCACTATTCTTTAGTGAACTTGTAAAAAGCCAGTAGAGAGGAAATAGATTTAGTATGGCAAAAAAGGTAACTATTATGTTAGCTGCTATATCGACAGGCTCTCTTTTAATTTTCTTCTTCATTGCTCCTGCCCCCTAAGCATGGCTTTTAATTGCGGCACCGACAGAATTAGTGTGATTATAAACATGATTACGCCCACAGCCGAAGCAATTCCCAGGCGGTTGTATTTAAAGGCATTATTGTATAGGTAGTACATCAAAGTCGTAGAAGCATTGTTAGGTCCGCCGCCGGTTAGCAGTTGGATAACTACAAATATCTTCAAAACCGCAATAATATTGATTATTGTTATATAGATAGTGGTAGGTCTTACCAATGGAATAAGTATTTTGAATATGACTTCAAGTCTATTTGCTCCATCCACTTCCGCAGCTTCAAAAATTTCTTTGGGCACACCAATCATGGCGGCTATATATAAAATTATTGCCTGTCCCACGTTAGTTGTAAAAGTTATAAATATTATTACCGGTTTCACCAAAGCCCTGTTGCCTAAAAAATTTACCACCGGCAATCCTGCTTGTCTTGCCAAATAAGGTATAAGTCCATTAGCCGGATTAAGCAGAAAGCTCCAGATCATGCTCATAACTACCATCGAAACCATTACCGGAATATAATAAGATCCTCGTATAAAAGATACATATCTGGCATCTTTATCAAAAACAGCAGATGCTACAAATAGTGCAAAAACCACCGTCAGAGCAACTATGCATACAACAAAAATAATAGTATTTATTGTCGCTTGAGTAAATACGGGATCTTTAAACAGTGTAATATAATTTTGTAATCCAACGAAGGTTTCCGTTTTATAATCGATTTTATACAAGCTTAGCCTTATTCCTTCGAATATAGGATACACCATAAATATTAAGAAAAGCAAAAGCTGCGGCATTATGAACAAATATCCTGTAAGGTTTTGTTTTAAAGATTTTTCATTGATTTTCATCAATACTTTTACCTCTCTATGGTTTGTCTTAAGCCCTTTTTGGGCTTAAGACAAACCTTCTTTTTTAACAAAGATGCTACTTATTATAAATTACAGAATTCTTTTTTGCGTTTTGTATCACTTCATTGCCCTTTGTTTGGTAATCTTTGACGACTTGTTCCGGTGTCTTTTCACCGGTATATAATGCCTGCAGTTCAGGATACAACACCTGTCTTAACTCACTATAACCAGGCACATTTCCCGTAAAGTTAAACAGATACTTAGAATTTTTATCATATGCTTCAAATAGCGGTTTTTCGGATTTAAATTCTTCAACTACAGATGTTCTTACCGGAACACCATTTTTCGAGGCTTTTACAAGTTCCGGATCTGTTGAGAAGAACTTTACGAAATCTTTGCTTACTTTTACTCTAGTTTCATCATTGGTATTAAATACGCAGCTGCCTGTTACATAGGTAAAGGTCAGCGGCTCTCCGCTCTCTGAAGGAATATTAGCAAGCCTTGCATCGAATTTAGCTACCTTGCCGCTTTCCATATCAGCTTTTAGATTATTGAACAAAACTGAATTTGTAAAACTGATTGCAAGCTGCTGATTTTGGAACATGGCATTGCAATCATTTGAAGAAACTGATTCTGCTCCCGGATTTGTCAAGCCTGCATCATAAATTTTTTTAAGCCACTGTGCAGCTTTAACTCCTTTTTCATCATTTAATATTATGTTTCCGTTTTCATCAAAGAACTTATTTCCAAACATCCTCAGGTAAGCAAGATTCCAAGTGTCTCCTTGATTATTTAAGGCAAATAGAGCCATCGGATAAGCGTTTGGATATTTATCCTTTGGAAGGTTTGTCTTCAATGTGTTTAAAATCTTTTCAAATTCTTCCAATGACCACGTTTTAATTTCATTTTCCCCGCCTATATACTCATCCAATCCTGCGGCTCTAAACATATCGGCATTATAAACTAATGTGCCCGGCATGTGGGAGAATGGATAGAAATAAATATCATCACCAAATGTTACAACATCCCAGAAATTTTGGGCTATGTCTTTTTTGGCAGTATCATCTACAATATCGTTTAAGGGAACCAATGCACCCCTATGTGCATAATCTCCCATTGCAAATACACTTTCGTAGAAAATATCCGGTGGTGTTCCGCCATTTAAGTTAACATTTAACAGTTCATCGCGCTGGTCTCCTGCAATCACCTGTACATCTACTGTTACATCATAATCTTCATATTCCTCGGAAAATCTCTTTGCAGCATACTTGAAGAAGCTGTCATAGTCAGCACCTTCTTCGCTAGCATCAAAAACGCCTTTCCATTGAGGTGTAAGCCAAAGTGATATCTCAACTTTCTCTTTACCTGTGCCTTTTGCCCCTTCAGCCTCAGGCTTGTTTTCGGTTTTCTGACCGCAGCCCGCAACCACTGTAAGCATAAGTATTGATACCATCAATAGAGCCACTAAACGTTTCCTTAACATAAACACAATCCCTCCTGAAATTAATAATATAGTTCATTTAACAAATCCTTCGCTATCGCTCAGGATGACATATTGAGTATAAACAGGGTGACGGTTTTTTATTTATAACAATATTTCACTTTTTTCGCAGGCTTTCCTCCACCTCCTGTCAAAAATCCTATAACATTTCTAAGACCTTTTTACAAACTATATTTGCTAATACTTTATGGCCTTTTTCATCAAAGTGCATATAGTCCACCTTGTTCATGGAAACTATCCCTTTTGTGTCTAAAAACTCTATCTCCTCAGGCTGTAAAAGTTCTTCCAGGTGGTGCGAAAGTTCATAAGATTTAATATCGCAGTTTGCCCCCATGGATTTTCCTATTTCCGTGTTAAAATATTCGCTGCCTATTGGAGGTGGCGCAACTACCAAAACCTTTGGAAAACCGCCACCCTTGCCTGCCGGAACGCTACTAGCTTTAAGAGCCAGTCTTGTTATACCCTGTGCTATATTATAAGATGTCAAATTAAACCTTTCTTTGCTATCATTAGTACCGAGCATAATTATTACAAGTTCCAACGGCGCATGGCTCATCAAACAGGGATAAATATATGTATAGCCATTTAAACCTTCAAATAAGGGGTCATCGGCCACACTTGTTCTACCGCAAAGCCCCTCCTCGATTACCTGAAATTCATCTCCAAGAAGTTTCCCTAGAAGGCATGGCCACCTGATGTCCTCCGAAAATCTTTCCATGGTAACGGCATTATAGCCCCAAGTATTTGAATCTCCAAAGCATACTATCCTTTTCATTTTACTTTCTTCCATTTCAAAATTGTGGAATCAATAAGTTCCTTTATATCTTTTACTTTATTTAAATCTTCTCCTGATACACCTTCAAGCGGCGCTCTGACACTGCCGAGGTTCATCCCTTTTAGCTTTAAAATTTCTTTTATCACAGAATACATTGACCCGTTAAACGAGGTTAATGCTATAATAATGTCATTAATATCGCCTTGGATCGCCCTGGCATTTTTAAAACTGCCGGATGTCACAAACTCTTCTGCTTTAAGGAATAGTTCCGGCATTACCCCATAGGTGCCCCCTATTCCCCCATCAGCACCCATTAATCTTCCTGCTACATACTGCTCGTCAGGACCGTTAAATACTATGATGTCATCGCCTCCGGCTCTTTTGAATCTTTCAATGTCAAGCACCGGCATAGAAGAATTTTTTACTCCTTTAACCTTTTTATTCGCAAGCATCTTTTTGAACAAATCTAATGAAAGACTGTATCCTGTAGTCTGTGGTATATTGTAGATAAAAAATGGCAGGTCTGTCGAATCTATTATTTCCGTCCAGTAGTTGTATATAGAACTTTCAGGCAACTTAAAATATATTGGCGGAATTGCCGATAATCCATCGTATCCTAATTCTGCAGCATATCTTGCAAGTATCTTGCTTTCTCTTGTAGAAGGCGCGCCTACATGTGCAATAAGTGTAAGCTTGCCTTTTACTGCTTCGGATGCATACTTTAACGTAGCTTTTCTTTCTTCTAGGTTTTGATATATACACTCTCCTGAACTTCCGCCTACGTAAAGGCCTTTTACACCTTTTTCATAAAGGTAATTGCATAAACTCATTGTTCTTTCTCTTGATATTTCCCCTGTATCATCATAACAAGCATATAAAGCAGGGAAAACACCTTTAAATTTTTCAAGTATCACTTTTATCTCCCGCCCGTTTTTTTAAATTGTTTAAATAAAATATATCATAGAAAAATCATTTTGTAAATAGTTTCTTTCATAATATTTAATTCTGGAAAAAATTTTTATTTATAAAATGCACATATCTGGTGTATAAAGTTTAAAAAGGCCGTCCTAAATAGGACAGCCTCAAGATTTATCTTTATTTCGTTCCAAACAGCCTGTCGCCGGCATCGCCAAGACCCGGCACGATATAGCCATGGGAATTTAGTTTTTCATCAATGGCAGCAGTATATATCTGAACATCTGGGTGATCTTTATGAACCCCATGTATTCCTTCGGGAGCTGCAATCAAGCACATGAGTTTTATATTGGTTGCTCCCTTTTCTTTGAGAATTTCTACCGCTTTGGCGGCAGATCCTCCTGTAGCCAACATTGGATCTAGTATTATAAGTTCTCTTTCGCTTACGTCAGAGGGAAGTTTGCAGTAATATTCGACCGGAAGGAGTGTTTCGGGATCTCTATATAGACCAATATGGCCAACTTTCGCTGTAGGGATTAATTTAAGCAAGCCATCTACCATGCCAAGGCCTGCTCGAAGAATTGGTATAATACCCAATTTTTTACCCGAAAGCATTCTAACCTTTGCAGGTCCTATAGGGGTTTTTACCTCAGATTCCTCTAACGGCATATTTCTGGTTGCCTCATAAGCCATGAGAACAGCCACTTCTTCTACCAGCTCGCGAAATTCCTTGGCGCCGGTGTTTTCATCCCTAATTAAAGCTAATTTATGCTGAATCAGGGGATGATCTAATACAAAAACATTTTCCATTAAGGCAACCTCCTAGTTTTTATTTCGCATAGAGCGGAAATTGTTCGCAAAGAGCAGCCACTGCTTTTGATATTTTTATTTTGACAAGTTCATCCTGTCCTTTAGTTAAGGCTTCGTCCATTAATTCGGCAATTTTTTCCATTTCCGCTTCCTTCATACCTCTAGAGGTAAGGGCAGGTGTTCCGACCCTTATACCACTTGTGACATTAGGACTTTCGGTGTCAAAGGGAACGGCATTTTTATTTACGGTAATGCCTACTTCTTCTAAAAGGTGCTCTGCTTCTTTTCCGGTAAGATTTTTATTTCTTAAATCTATCAATATTAGATGGTTATCGGTGCCGCCTGAAACAAGATTATAGCCTTTATCCGAAAGGGCGCCGGCTAATGTTTTAGCATTTTTTACTACTTGTTTCTGGTATTCTACAAATTCGTCAGTTGAAGCTTCTTTTAGGCAAACCGCTTTCGCTGCAATTACATGCATTAAAGGTCCGCCCTGAATTCCGGGAAAAATTGCTTTGTCTATGGCTTTGGCATATTCTTGTTTGCAAAATATAATGCCGCCTCTTGGACCTCTAAGCGTCTTATGTGTTGTTGTCGTTACAAAATCACATATGGGAACAGGGTTCGGATGAAGACCGGCTGCCACAAGACCTGCTATATGGGCCATATCCACCATAACATATGCCCCTACATCTTTTGCAATCTGCACAATTCTTTCAAAGTCAATAATTCTTGGATATGCGCTGGCGCCTGCCACTATCATCTTGGGTTTGTGTTCATGGGCCAATGCTTCCATATTATCATAGTCAATATATCCGGTTTCTTTAGAAACTCCATAAGGTATAAAATTATAATATTTCCCCGAAATGCTTGCAGGACTTCCATGAGTAAGATGACCGCCATGAGCTAAGTTCATACCAAGAACTTTATCTCCATAATTAAGATACGCAAAATAGACGCCCATATTTGCTTGGGAGCCTGAATGAGGCTGAACATTTGCATGTTCTGCCGAAAAGAGCTTTTTCGCTCGCTCTCGCGCGATATTTTCTACAATATCTACATATTCACAGCCGCCGTAATAGCGTTTTCCCGGGTAGCCTTCTGCATACTTATTAGTCAGAACAGAACCTTGGGCTTCCATAACTGCCTTGCTTGTAAAATTTTCTGATGCAATCATTTCCAGTTTATGCTGCTGTCTATATGTTTCTTTTTCAATGGCATCAGCTATTTCCGGATCTACGAGTTTAAGTATATCCACTTTGAACACCTCTTCTTGTATTGTTTGAAAAGTTAAAGGCCTATCTTCAAAGACTTATTTTGAATTTTCATATTCCATTATTTTTTCAACCCTACGTTGATGCCGATCTCCTGCAAACTCTGCTGCAAGCCACTCTTTTACAATATCTATCGCAAGGCCGGGCCCAATAACCCTACCGCCCATTGTTAGAACGTTAGCATTATTATGCTCTCTTGACATCCTGGCAGAAAAAGTATCGTGGCACAGTGCCGCACGAATTCCTTTAACTTTATTTGCAGTAATTGATACACCTATGCCGGTACCGCAGATTATAATGCCTTTTTCAAATTCTCCCCCAGCAACAGCCTCAGCACATTTGATGGCTATGTCCGGATAGTCTACCGGCTCTTCAGAAAAGCACCCCAAATCTTTGTAAGAAATCTTATTTTTATCAAAGTAGCTTATAATTTCGTTCTTTAGCTTGTAACCGCCATGATCACTGGCTATAGCTATAGTCAATTTATTACCACCCCTTTAATTAAAAAATACTTTTGTTAATTATATACTTAATTTGTGATTATTGTCCACTGTCTAAAGCTTGGTTATTATTTTTTGTAATTTTGCTTTAATTTCCCTTGCAACCATCCTATAAAAATTGGCATCCATGCCAATAGGATCCGGAATTTCTCTGCCGTCACCTGCATATTCGCTAAGGGTAAAAACCCTGCCGCGCATTTCGGGAAATATGCTGAGTATATATTCTTTTTGAGAGAGGGTCATTGTTAAAACAAGATCTGCTGTAAGGATATCTTCTGTAAGGGGACGCGACCTATGGCCGCTTAAATCTATCCCTTCATCCTTCATAACTTGTATTGCATTTTCAGAAGCAGGCAGACCGAAAATGGCGTGGGTGCCGCAGGATGAAACTTTAAATTCCTTAGATTTACCCTTGTCATCTAACATTTTCTTAAATAGGGCTTCTGCCATGCTGCTGCGGCAGGTATTTCCAGTGCATACAAAAACTATTTTCTTCAAGAAAGACCCTCCTACACTTCTACAATATTATATCCGGCGGCCTTATATAATCTATTCATCACCGCAAGGCCTATACCTGTTTTCGGTATGCTTTCTGCGAGGATTTTATCTACGCCAAGCCTGTCAAATTTTCTTAAAATAGAAAAAAGATTTGACGAAATGGTAAGAGGCGCCGTCCTGTCGCCTACTGAAATAACGTATCCTTTTGTATAAAAATGCCTTGTCTGAGCTGTTGCCATAATTCCAACTTCGAGACCACGGCTTTCAAGTTCTGCCGCTAAAGCGCAAATAGCTTTCACCTGATTTTCTACTGTCCCTTCAAAAACAGTAACTTGGGCTTTCGGGGCATAGTGTCGGTATTTTTGTCCGGGTGATCGAGGCTTTTCGCCAGGCGCAAGGCCCGGGTCTATTTCTACTTTTCCCAAGACTTTTTCCAGTTCTTCTTTTGTAACTCCGCCGGGTCTTAAAATTATAGGTATCTCTTCAGAAATGTCCAGTACTGTAGACTCCACTCCCACTTCTGCCGGCCCGCCGTCTAATATCATGTCGATTTTTCCCGAAAGATCTTCTGCTACATCCTGAGCACATGTGGGGCTTGGTTTTCCGGAAATATTGGCACTCGGTGCCGCTATCGGGACTCCGGATTCTTTAATAAGCTCTAAAGCTACCGGGTGTGCAGGCATTCGAATCGCTACGGTATCCAAACCGCCTGTAGTGCTGTAAGGTACAATATCCTTTTTATAAAATATAATTGTAAGTGGCCCCGGCCAGAACTTTTCCATTAGCGCATGTGCTTTTGCTGGTATTTCTTTTACCAATTCTTCCAATTGTATCAGAGAATAAATATGAACAATTAAAGGATTGTCTTGAGGCCTTCCTTTTGCTGCATATATCTTTTTTGCAACTTCTGCATCCAGTGCATTGCCGCCTAATCCGTAAACCGTCTCAGTTGGGAATGCCACTAGACCGCCGGCTTTAATTATCTTTGCCGCTTGTTTGATTATTTCTTTTTCCGGTTTATCTTTATCTACAGAAACAATCTGTGTATTCAACTAAAAACCTTCTTTGATTTAGTAATTTAAGCTTCCTGAAATTACCCTGTCAAAACCTGCGTAATCTTTTACAACTGAAATTGCCGTAAAGCCATTTGCCAGTAAAATTTTTCTTACTGCTTCTGCTTGATTCCAACCAATTTCAAAAATAATTTTCCCTTGAGGCTTTAAAAATCTCGGAGCCTCGAAAGCTATTTTTCTATAGAACATTAGGCCATCTAAGCCACCGTTTAGGGCTGATTCAGGTTCGTTTTTTACATCCGGCGGCAGATTTGCCAGTTCACTTTTAGGAATATAAGGGGGGTTTGAAACAATTACATCGAAATCTCTTATGTTATTTTCTTTGAAGGGCTCTAATAAATCCCCTTTGAATACAAATATCCGATCTTGTAAATTATAGGAATTTACATTGATTCTAGTAATTTCGCAGGAAATATCCGATATGTCCGACGCATATATTTTTACATTTTGGTTGTTTGCTGCAATAGCTACCGAAATTGCACCACTGCCGCAGCATATATCAGCAACTTTAGGTTTTTTTATATCCAAAATAGCATTTAAAGTTTCTTCAACTGCAAATTCAGTTTCGGGACGCGGAATCAGAACCCCGGGTTTCACATGTAATTTAATTCCGTAGAATTCTTTTTCTCCTATGATATATGCAATCGGAATGTGGCGGCATCGCAGTTTTAATAATTTATTAAAAGCATCTGCTTGCTCGCTGCTGAGCATAATATCATCATGTGTAAGCAGATATACCCTGTCTTTTTTAAGCACATATCCTAATATAATCTGCGAATCTAGAGCAGGATTTTCTATTTCCTTTGCGGCTAATATATTAGTACCTTCTGTCAAAGCTTCTCTGACTTTCACAAAGCTTCCCTCTTTTTATTGGGCTCTGGCCAGTTTTTTTGCTTGGTCTTCAGCAATTAAGGCATCGATTATCTCGTCAAGCTCGCCTTCTAATATGCTTGCAAGTTGGTGTGTTGTGAGATTTATGCGATGATCCGTTACCCTTCCCTGGGGAAAATTATATGTGCGTATGCGCTCACTGCGGTCGCCTGAACCGATTTGACTCCTGCGGCTCTGTGCTATTTCCCGATCCTGTTCTTCTTGCATTTTTTCCAATAATCGAGCTCTGAGTACCTTCATTGCCTTTTCTTTATTCTTGAGCTGCGAGCGCTCATCTTGGCAGGTAACAACTATGCCTGTGGGTATATGAGTTATTCTTACAGCCGAGTCGGTAGTATTTACGCCTTGTCCGCCGTGGCCGGAGGCTCTATATATATCTATGCGAAGATCATCCGGATTTATCTCTACATCTACTTCTTGAGCTTCAGGCAATACTGCAACAGTCGCAGCCGACGTATGAATTCTGCCTCCTGCTTCTGTTGTTGGAACTCTCTGCACTCTATGAACTCCTGATTCATACTTTAATCGGCTGTATGCACCTTTACCGTTTATTTCAAAAATTATTTCTTTAAATCCTCCAAGCTCTGTAGGATTTGATTCGATAATTTCGACTTTCCATCCCTTTTTCTCGGCATACCGGCTGTACATTCGAAACAAATCACCTGCAAAAAGTGCCGCTTCTTCGCCTCCGGTGCCTGCACGTATTTCCATTATGACATTTCTTTCATCGTTAGGATCTTTTGGAAGCAGCATTATTCGCAATTCTTCTTCCAGCTGAGCTTTTTTCTTTTCTAATATTTCTATTTCACTTTTGATGAGCTGTTCCATCTCAGGGTCATTATTTTCCTTCAAAAGTTCATAATTTTCTGCTAATTCTTTTGCAACCTTTTTATACTCTTTAAAACACGCTACAGTATCTTCTAATGAAGCGTGTTCCTTCGCAAGCTTTATCCATTCATCCTGACGGGCTATTATCTGGGGATCGGATATTTTTTGTGTAAGTTCATCATATTTCTTTTCAATTGTTTCTAATTTCTCTATCATAAAAAATCACCTTCCTGCGGTTTGAACAGAATTAATCTATTACAGCCTTCAACGCCGCTATCGCAACTTCCAATTGAGAATCATCAGGTTCTCTCGTTGTAAGTTTCTGAAGCCACATACCCGGAGTATTTAATATTTTTAAAAACGGACTGCTGCTTCTTCCTGCAAGTTGAATAAGTTCATATGAAATCCCTGCAACTACAGGCAGAAGCAAAATTCTCGAAACAATTCTTGCTATTATCCCCGGCCATCCCAATATAGAAAAAAGAAGTATGCTTACTATCATTACTATCATTATAAAACTAGTGCCGCACCTGGGGTGAACAGTAGAATATTTCTTAGCATTTTCCGGAGTCAGATCTTCGCCATGTTCATAACAGTGAACGACCTTGTGTTCTGCTCCGTGGTATTCAAAAACCCTGCGAATATCTTTCATAAGAGAAATAACTGCTACATATGCTACAAAAATTGCTATTCGCAAAAATCCCTCAGCAAGACTAAGCAAAAATGGTGTGTTTATATTTGCGCTTATAAATTTGACAGCAACAGTTGGTAAAATTATAAACAAAACAACTGCAAATACGACCGCAGAAGCCAGCGCAATAGCTATGTCCTTAGTGGTAAGGGTTTCTTCCTCTTCATAGCCTGCCATTGTAGCAGAATATGACAGGGTTTGAATTCCTATTATCATCATCTCAATTAGAGAAACTACTCCTCTTAATATAGGCAATTTAAGAAATTTATAGCGCTCAGAAATCGAGTGGTTTTCGTCTTTTTTTAAGACAATTTCACCATTGTCTTTTCTCACAGCAATAGCTGTGCTTTTGGGACCGCGCATCATTACGCCTTCAATTACCGCTTGGCCTCCTATGGCAGGTTTAACTTCCTTCATTTTTTCCTCCTATTGGCAATGCTTAAGGGATTAAGAAAAAAGGTTAGAGACAACCTCCAACCTTCTTGACCTACTCCTCGTCTTTTGCTTCTTGTAAGCCGTACCTCTTCTTGAATCTTTCCACACGGCCTCCGGTATCAACCAGCTTCTGCTTGCCTGAAAAGAAAGGATGACACTTTGAGCATATTTCAACGCGGAGTTCCTCTTTTGTCGATCCCGTTTCAAATGTATTTCCACAGGCGCATTTGACTGTAGCTCTCACATATTTAGGATGTATGCCTTTCTTCATGCCTTTCACCTCTTTGAATAAATTTATAAGATAAAGTTGGTTCGCCTCAAATTTAGAGTACCTTTAGTATTATAGCACACGCTCTAATTTTGCACAAGAGTTTTTACAAAGCCTCTCCATCACTGTTTTGGGTGCTAAATGATTTTTTCATTGAAAGCAAAACTAGCATACAGATAAATAAAATGCAAATTGAAATTATGTATATTAGCCGTGGATTCAAATCATAGATGTAACCTGAAATAAGTCCCATTGTTGCACTTAAAATGGAAATTCCGGTATTCAGCAGTGAATAAATTGTAGCTCTGGTATTGCCTTCTGTAACTTCTGCCAGCATAGCATCAGCAAATGGCCTGAATATACCAAAGCCTGCGGCAAAGACCATTACAGCTAGTATTGTAATTACAAGATTATTTGTTGGAATTGTAATTAGCATAAAGAGGCCACATGCTTGTAAAATCAATCCTGTCACCATATTGGTTATAGTGTTTTTTCCGCTTAAAATCGGATTAATAAAAACCAATGTTGCAATCATAGTAGCAGAATTTGCAACTCCCAGCAGTGATATCATAGATTTTTCTATTTTGAGAACTTCTGACATATAGGGAGCAAAATAAAGGCTAAGGTGGGTGCCGATTGTGGTATACATATTAAAAAGTATTAATACACTCATTATCATTAGGATTAAGGGTTTGTATTTAAGCTCAGCAATTACTTCTTTGTATATGTTTTTATTGTAGCCGGCTTTCTTTTTGTGCTTAGATCTTTCTTCTAATATAACCTTGCCTGTGGAAGTTTCGGTATGAAAATAATACCTAAGCGCCATCATTACTGTCATACTAACTACTGCCAATATCAAAAAGAATCTTTCTGCCTTTACTATACCATACATCTTTACTGCAATTCCTGCAATCGGTGTTAAAATACCTGCTGATATATTTATTATATTTATCAGATTAAAGGCAGCAAAGCGCTGTTCATTACTGGAGTCTTCTATCACCATTAAGTTGTAAGAGACAGCTGTAACTCGCTGAGCACTATTTATCATAATTCCCAGAGCAAACATCCAAAAATTGCTTGCAAAAGCATAAATCAGCGCAGCAAGGGGCCATGCTATAACGTCAAAAACAAATGTAGTTTTTCGCCTCCCCAATGTATCGGTTATGGGCCCTGCCAAAAGAGAAAATATTATTGCCGTTATAAACCCTAGCGATATCAGAAATCCTATTTGTTTATCTGTTATGCCCTGACTTTTCATATAAAGGCTTAAATAAAAATTATAGAGTACATAAGGAATGCCCCACATAGGTTCGAACATCACACAGGTCCTAGCATTGCCGTCGAGCATTCTAAATAAATCTATTATATTGTTTGCCGGTTTCTGGTCTATAGTAATTTCTCCTCTCCTGGCGCGTTTTTTTCATTATTAAAGCTTCATACATTTTTATCTTATTACCAGAATATCTCTGCCGCAATTTGGACACTTGCTATCTTCCATTTCTATTTGCACAAAGTAGCCTGTCCTTTGAATAACCATTTTCCCGCATGAAGGGCAGTAAGTATTGCTGCCTGTTTCATCTGTCATATTGCCAGTGTAAACATAATCCAAATATTTTAATGCTATTTCTCTAGCTTTCTTTATTGTCTCAAAAGGTGTAGCCGGGATATCCAATTTGTAGCACGGAAAATAGCGAGTAAAGTGAATAGGTATATCTTTTCTGAGAGAAGAAACCCACTTTGCAAGGGCTTCTATTTCTTCGGCGCTATCATTCATACCGGGAATTATAAGTGTTGTTAATTCAACATGGCATTTTTTCTGAGAAATTTCTATTGTTTCCATTACAGGCGCAAGACGTCCTGATGAAAGTTTCTTATAAAAATCTTCATGAAATGCTTTTAAGTCTATGTTCATGGCATCTACAAATGGGAGGATTTGATTTAGCGGTTCTTTTTCGATAAAGCCATTCGTTACCAAGACATTTTTAAGGCCTTCCTCGTGAGCAAGTTTTGCGCATTCCAACACATATTCATACCATATAGTAGGTTCGTTATAGGTATAGGCTATACCGATATTTTTCCGCTGTCCTTTAGCTATAGCAACTAAATCTTCTGGATTTACTTCTTGAGTTGGAACATCTGTAGATTGAGCGATTTGCCAATTTTGGCAAAATTTACATTTAAAGTTGCACCCTATGCTTCCTACTGAAAATATCACATTTCCAGGGTAAAAATGATATAATGGCTTTTTCTCTACAGGATCCATTCCCCACGATGAAACTTGTGCATAGTTTTCAGAATACAGTATGCCTCCTATATTTCTTCTTACTCTGCAAATTCCTGTGTGTCCCTCAGATATTATACAGTTATGTGGGCAAAGGACGCACTCGACGCTGCCATCGACATTTTTTCGATAATACATGGCTTCTTTCATTTGCATCAAGACTGGCTTTGCTTGTCAAAACCGTCTTTACCCTCCCTCCGTTACTTCCTTTTTCAATTATACTAGGAAATCTTATATTATTGCAAGCTTATAACATATAAAGCAAACCTGTAAAAAAATAAAGCATCAGCCGAAAAGATAGATGCTTTATTGGTTATTATATTTAGGTTGGTTAAATTATTTACTCTCTAATCTGACCATTACCTAATATGAGATATTTTGTTGTCGTCAGCTCTTCAAGTCCCATAGGACCTCTTGCATGAAGCTTCTGAGTGCTTATTCCTATTTCTGCCCCCATTCCAAACTCTCCGCCATCAGTAAATCGGGTAGAGGCATTGACATAGACGCACGCTGCATCCACACCTGCAAGAAATTTATTCGCTCTTTCATAATCTTTGGTAACAATGGCTTCGGAATGCCGTGTTCCAAAACGGTTAATATGCTCAATGGCTTCATCTATGCTGTCTACAACTTTTACACCTATTATAAAGTCAAGATACTCCATAGGCCAGTCTTCATCTTTAATCGGGATAGCATTAGGATAAATCTTCCTAGTCCTTTCACAGCCGCGAATTTCAACTCCTAGTTTTTGTAATTTCAAAAGGGCATCAGGCAAAAAATCTTTAGCAATTTTTTCATGGACAAGCAATTTTTCCGCAGCATTGCATACTGAAGGTCTGCTGGTTTTAGCGTTTATCAATATCTTTTCTGCCATCGGCAAATCGGCAAATTCATCCACATAAATATGGCAATTGCCTTCTCCGGTTTCTATAACCGGTATCTTAGAATTTTCTACAACATTTTTAATAAGAGCTCCGCCTCCCCGGGGAATTATGACATCCACATAATCTCTCATCTTAAAAAGTTCTTGAATCCTTTCCCGATCGGTATCTTCTATCAATTGTATACAGCTTTCTGGAAGACCAGATCTTTTGAGTCCGCTGCAAAGTGCCTTTACGATAACTTTGTTTGAATTTATTGCTTCAGATCCGCCGCGAAGAATAACGGCATTTCCGGATTTTATACATAGCCCAGCCGCATCTGAGGTAACGTTTGGCCTTGATTCATATATTATGCCGATTACACCTAATGGCACCTTTTCTTTTAGCAGAGTAAGACCGTTAGGCCTTTTAATTATCGTGCCACCACCTACAGGATCAGGCAAATCCAGTAGAGTCAAAAGGCCTTCTATCATTCCGGAAATTCGCTGTTCGGTCAATGTAAGCCTTTCGATAAGGGATTCCTTAAGTCCGTTTTTGCGCGCATTTGATACATCTTCTTGATTCGCCGAAATTATATCATCTTTCATATCTTCAAGTGCTTGTGCCATATAAGTTAACGCATCGTTTTTAACCGTGGTAGAACTTAATGCAATTTTATATGATGCTTCCTTTGCCTTTTTTGCAATATCCAAAACGCTGTCCAATAAAATCACCCCATCAAATTATGCTTCTTTAGCGCATTCCCCGGCTTTTTTGGGTTCAAAGAAAGTGCCGCAGGCAGTACTGCCATCTAAGATGTTGTAAATATCCGTAGGACTTTCGCCGCTGATAATTGCCATTGCTATTCCCGCTTCCGTAGCTATTTTTGCAGCCTTAATTTTGCTCTGCATACCACCGGTTCCAAGATTTGAATAGGACCCTTCTGCCAGAGCCTCGATTTCCGGCGTTATTTCCTTTACATAAGGAATCTTTTCAGCTCCCGGCTCATGGGGAGGCATAGTATAAAGACCGTCCACGTCTGAAAGAATAACAAGCAAATCTGCCCCAATTAGTTTTGCCACAACTGCCGCCAAAGTATCATTATCTCCATAGACAATTTCTTCTACTGCCACTGTGTCGTTTTCATTTACTATAGGAACGACTTCAAATTCAAAAAGTGTAGTCAATGTATTTAAGGCATTTTGCCTTCTTATATCAGTCTCCAAATCTTCTCTTGTGAGCAATACTTGTGCCACATTCACGCCATATTCCAAAAAAAGTTTCTCATAAAATTGCATTAAAACGCCCTGCCCCACAGCTGCTAAAGCCTGCTTAATTCTAATATCGCCTTTGCCTTTTATGCCAAGCCTGCCAGCTCCCGCCCCTACCGCTCCCGATGTAACGAGAACAACATTTTTACCGCTGTTTTTTATAGCAGAGATTACCCTGACCAGCTTTTCAATTCCTACGATATTTAGTTTACCATTTTCATTTACCAGTGTTGTAGTTCCGACTTTAACCACTATTGTCTTATATAAATCCTCTTTCAAAACTTTCACCTCAGGCTTATTAAGTATCTTATAATTATGCATTATATTGTATAATTATAACAAGTATATTTCAAAAATCAACCCTAAATTATTTTTCTTCATGCCTTTCCACTTCAAATTTATATATCTGATAGTCCTCATCAAGTCTTATCCCGGCTTTCGCAAGGGCTATTCTAAGCTGCTGCTCTACTGTATCCACACCTTCTAAATCAGGCAACAGCAGACCGGATTTATAGCCTTTTCTTACTAAAATACCGTACTTCTTAGGATCAAGTTCGTCAATACTGTACACCGGCACAGGCTCTGTAAGAACATCCACGGAATATTCAAGTTCAGGAAGTTCATCTTTTTCTACCGGGTAAAATCGTGGATCCTCGCACCCTGCACTTATAGCATTTCTTTGAATCTCTTCTGCGATGTTCTTGCGGGTGGGTAAAAATGTTCCTATACATCCTCTAAGTTGTCCGCCCTTCTTTATCGACACAAACACCCCGGCCCTTTGTTTGAGCATCTCTTCGGGTAAATCTTCGGGTAGCGGCGGTATAACGCCTTCTTTCACATAGGTTTCAAGGGTGTAGCGAGCAAGTTTTACATAAGGATCTTCTGTTTCTTTTTCAGGCGTGCTTGAATCTTCTTTTTGTTCGGCAACCTTAAATCTTGCTATACAGTAACCTACGCCAAAAGGCCCTTCATGTGAAAGCACTTCAGGCTCCACTTTGCAGCCGTCAAGAGTGCCTGCCATAATCCAAATTGATCTTAAGCCGCATTCTCCGGCTCTTTCGATAACCACCGGGTCAATAGATCGAAGAGCTTTTAAATCAAATTTTCTCAATGCATCTACCAATTGGTCTTCAAACACTTTTCCGTATGGGTCATAACCTGCAGGTGCATCTTTTGTAAGCCTGTGAGAAAGATCTCCGCTTGCTATTACTACTATTTTTTTATTTAGCGCTTTTGCAGATTCTTGTATTAGTTTTCCAAATTCGTAAAGGTCCTCATATGGAAGCATACCGAAAGATAAAGGCATTAATTTAAAATTCGAAGAATATTTGGCAATAAAATACATAGGTACAATTACACCATGATCCAGCTCCTCTTTGAAGCCGTATTTCCAAACCCCAACTTCACTGGTTGTAACAGTTGAAATGCCATGCCTGTTCGCCCTTTCGCGCACTTCATCTGCAAGCTCTGCGTCGCGTTCAAAACTCATCTTTACCTCAGGAGCGCCAAAGGATGCAAGACTGCCTTTTAAATTAAAATCATAGATACATAAGGCATCTGCGAAAATAGGACCATGAGGGGATATTATAACTATAGTATCAGGAGAGAGTTTTGCTATTTCCCTACCTACTGTATTGGCAGCGTTTATAGAAGAAATTACTTTTTGGGCCTCTTTTCCACCGACTTCCTCTACCATAATCGGGGGATGCGGCATTAAATAGCCTGACAAAACGCTCATTTCAAGACCCTCCTTTAAATTTTAAATAAGTATCATTATTCCAACTGCCTTATATAAGGTCTGTAAATATATTGATAAATCAGATAGCCTATAAATGGTATCGCCGCAAGAAAGAGATACAATCTTTCAAATGCCATATATTCACTAAAGCCGCCTAATGTAACACCTGCGGCCACCCCTAAATCAAAAGCCGCTGTAAATGCGCCTAATGCCGTGCTTCTTGATATACCGCGAATTGTAAGAACTAAAAGCGATGTCATAAAAGGGAAAAGCAGTGCAAAACCTAATCCGTATATTATAGCAACAACGATTAATCCTTGAAAACTATTTACAAAACTCATCAAAATAAGTGATACCGTAAGGTCGAGCAGAGCAAAGGCTATAATCTGTTCAAGATACTTATTGCTCCACCTTCCTACCAGCAGCCTTGTCGTAACTACTACTGCAGTATTTATTACGAAAAAGTATTCCGTTCCCGTAATATTTTTTGCAGCAGCAAAGAGAGGAAGCATTGCTGAAATTGCGCCAAATGTGGTCATACCGCAAAAGAGCACTATAGTCGGCAGATAAACGCTTTTGTTAAGCAGCACCCTTATGAAGTTAGAATCTTCTTCTTTTTTTGTATCTACTTTTATATCCGAAACGAAGGTCAATAAAATCAGGGCAAATACCGCAGCAGCAACTGTCGAGTAAACTGCAACATTAAAATTATAGTTATTAATAAGTTTTACTCCGGCGGCAGGAGCCAAGCCCTTTGCAATCATTACGGCTACTGAATTAAAACCCATAAATCTTACGAGATTTTCAGAGGATGATATATCAGCCGTAAAATTTGCTGATGCCACAGAAAATGCGCCTACTGTAAATCCGTAAATTAAAAGCGTCAATGAAAGACCTGCTAAAGCAGGAAATGTTTTTAAAAGCAGTGGTGTAAGAAAAAATAAAGCTATAGAAATTAGCATAACTTTTTTGCTTGTGTATGTATTTATCCAAATGCCGCCAATGGGTCTTGCAAGCATGGAACTTATAGAAAAAAGACCCATCGTGGTGCCTATCGTCAAGTTGTCAAAGCCAAGTTCTAGCATATATACGGGGATAGCGGGCATCATTATGTAATATGTGGAAACAAAGGCAACTGTCGCCAGTAAAACCATGATAAAATCTTTGCTCTTATTATTTTCTGCCATTCATTATCCCCCTAAAATTTATTCTCTTGTATTGTTATTTTAACATAGTACAGAGCAAAAATAAATTAAGTTCCGATATATACTAAAATTATAACCTCACCCGGTTACTTCAGGTGAGGTTATGGTTTCAGCTTGCCTGCTCTTGTTTTTTCTTCGCGTTCCTTTTAATGTTTTCAATCTGCTCCTGCGTTACTTCCCGTTCGAAACTCCTAAAGCCGGCTAATTTAAATCCATGCTTGTTGGCTATCCTTGTTATCTCTTCTACCTGTTCTACCGTCAGATCTCTACCCAAGGAAAAGCTCTCATAGCGGCCCTCTAACGCCAGCATCATAGTTTCAGCCATACAGGCATAAGAAGTTTTCGGCGGAAAACCAAAATTAAAATTGAAATTTACGTCGCCGGGAACTTCTACCACGCCACCCTCTATTATAAGGACATCATCGCGTTTTTCGGCAACTTCCTTTGAAACATCCCTTGGCCGGGATACATCGCATACTACCGCACCGGGCTTTAAATCCTCTGCTTCAATTATCGTATCAAGACTGCTGGTAACCGTCACAATAACATCTGCATTTCTTACGGCGCTTCTTGTATCTGATGTTATTTTCACAGAATTCCCTGTATCTTTTAGTATTTTATCAGCTACATCCTGAAGTTTTTCTGTATGCCTTCCAACAAGCGTCAGATGTTTGCAGTCTCTTGCAAGAATTTGAGCACATACCTTTCCGATAGACCCGGCAGCTCCAATAACCAACACCTGAGCTTCTTTTATGTCTTTACCCATAATTTCAGCAGCTTTTTTTGTGCCTTCTATGGCAGTAGCAACGGTATAGCTATTGCCCGTGGTAACAGGTATGTTTAAGTTTTTGGCAATAGTAATTCCGGCATCTCCCACTACTGATGTAAAGGCGCCAAGGCCGACTATTTTAGCTCCTAGTTTCTCCGCCAGTTTCCCTGCCTTTATAATTTTTTTAATTACAAAGTCTTCCGGAAGCTCAATCATTTGTCGTGTTGTCAGGGGGCATGTAACAAACCAGCCCTCGGCTTCATTGTATGGGCTTTTTACTCCCGTGATGTGAGAAATTGTAAAAGGCGGCACGTATTTCATTATAGCCTCCACCATGTTTGGCGGCAGCTTTTCCATGAACTTCAACTTTCTAAATACGTCAGATACTTCGATAGGATGTATTATAAAGGCAAATTTTTCCATGATCGCACCTCTTTAATTATTTTCTAGTTTAAAACCTCTACTCTTGGGGTAAGCCCGATTTTGTCTAAAAGTTCTTCATAGTCTGCTGGAGTTAAGGATTTATAAGGTTTGTCAGAAAGAGACACAAGAACAGCTTCCATGACATTTGTCCCAAAAGATCTGCCATTTAGTTCAGGTGTTGTTGTAATCAGCATTTTTACACCGCTTTGAGTCAGCATCTTTACATCGTCCGATGTTACGGTATTTGTTAATATAATCTTGCCATCAAGCCTATCAGGCATATAGCGCTTTATAAAATGAAAGTCACCGGCAATAATATCTGCCTCATTATAAAAACGCTCATATTTTGAGGAACCGGCTTTTTTCTCTTGTTTTTCTCCTGTAGGATACAGCATGTTAAATGGAAGCTTGCATATAATAGGGGCTAAGATGCTCGCTAAAATATTCAAGCTTTTAAGGGATCTTATTGGAATTGGCACTCCTACTGTAAAAATAAGGTCCCCAAATGTCAACTTACACCCGGTTTTATCTAAAGCCTCTGCCATGCCAAACCTATCTAGGCCGCAGACTAAGAGCACTTTCTTACCTTCAAAATCCACGATTTTGTTTTCGGCAAGGTAGTTCACTACTCGGCGCTCAAGAGTATTTTTTAAACCCGAGCCGTCCACGATAGGAGATATTTTAGCCGCTTGGGCAATCGGCACTGCGTCTCTTATTGTAAATCGCTTATTGCCGATGCAAACATAAAGGTCTATCCCCCCCATGCCGAAAGCACTTACTTTGCCATCGTTTTCTTTTATGATTTCAATGGCTTTTTCTATGTTTCCGTCAGTTCCCACACGCTCTATTATGAATTTTTCTCCTAAAATTTCTGTCTCCACTTTATGATCTCTTTTGGAAGAACCTATGCTCACGCTCATAACATGCTTCATTTTAATCTTCCTTCTTTATGGTTTTTATAATTTCTTTTAGGTTTTCAGGATCTACATAAACATCTTCTGTTATAGGTGATTTACCGATATTTACAGGTATGACTTCTTTGTCTAAAAGTGCTTTAAAAAGTCGAAGTCTTTGATCTGAGCCGAATAAAACAACTACATCATATTGTCTTACCTGGTAGATGATTCCCATAACTTCATTTAGCAGCTCTATTCCGCTTTTTTCATACACAAAATCCCAGCGTTCTTTATCATTCATAATCAATGTAAAGTCTACGCCTTCCTGAGCTGCCATTTGTTTAAGTTCTTCTGTGTTTTTTATTGGAAATCCAACTATTGCTATGGTTTTCCCCTTTCTTATTTCTCCTAAGCTCTCCAAGCGAGATAAGAAGGTCCTGTCAGTGTTAAACTTTTTAGCTACATCCGCTTGAGAAACTCCTTGCTGTCGCAAAATCAGCATTTCTTGAATGGTATTTTCTATTCGGGATATGCTAATAAGCTTACCGCCAATCCTTATAAAATCCACAGCGGCACCTCCTTGTGCACACTTTTGTGCTCACATCATTTTATATCAACTCACAAAAAAAATCAAGAGAAAATAATTTTGGCTTTCTCTTGATTTACCAGCAAATACCTTTATTGATAGCCTTGTTGAGCTAATTTTGCAAAATAGTCATTTAGTATTTCTTTAATAGATGTAACATCTTTGCATTTTTGTAGAGTATTTTTAACGGGAGCGGAATGAGGCAAACCCTTTATATACCAAGCCAGATGTTTGCGCATTTCAAGTATGCCAAGTCTCAAGCCATGATATGATATGGCTTTGTCTAAATGCAGCATCATTATCTGAAGCCTTTCGTCTAAGGTGGGAGGGGAAAGTTTTTCTCCTGTTGCAAGAAAGTGCTTGATGTCTCTAAAAATCCATGGATTCCCTAAAGCGCCGCGCCCTACCATTATTCCGTCACAACCGGTTTTAGAGAGCATGGAAAGTGCATCTTCAGGAGTAAATATATCTCCGTTTCCTATGACAGGTATACTCACTTTGTCCTTTACTTTTTTTATTATATCCCAATCTGCCTTACCTGAGTAAAACATTTCCCTTGTTCTGCCATGAACTATAATCATCGATGCACCACTTTCTTGCGCCATTTGTGAAAACTCAACTGCATTTACGCTCTCCTCGTCCCATCCTTTTCTAATCTTAACGGATACAGGTTTTGTGGAGGCTTCGGCAGTTGATTTTATTATACTTGACGCAAGTTTCATATCTCTCATCAGGGCACATCCATCGCCGTTTTTAACTATTTTTGGAGTCGGACACCCCATATTTATATTTATAAAGTCAAAAGACATATGATCAATTTTTTTAACTGCTATTTTAAAATCTTCCGGATTGTTTCCAAAAAGCTGAACCCCTATTGGCTTTTCTTCTTCGTCTATTATAAATAGTTTTTTTGTTTTTAAATCATTATAAACAATCCCCCGAGTGCTAATCATCTCGGTTATCAGAACATCCGCACCTAATTTTTTGCATATAAGTCTAAAGGGCAAATCGGTAACGCCTGCCATAGGCGCTAAATAAAGCGGTACATCAGAATAACCTGTCTGCAATATCTTAAACCTCCAAATCTAACCTTGCCTTTAATCATAAACACCCGTTATACGGATGGCTTATTGTTTTGCTTGCTTGATGTGCTAAAGCCTATAATTACAAAAAGTTAAGGGAAAACCCAGGTTTTCCCTTAACTTTTAACAGTATTTTTTTCATAAAGTAAGTTTAATCCATCAAGGGTAAGCATCATGTCAACTCTGTCAATATTTCTTGCATTGCTGCATATCAAGGGGGCTAGGCCGCCTGTGGCAATAGTGCATATCGAACCACCGCCCATTTCTTCTTTCATCTTGTCTACAATATTTTCAACTAGGCCCACATATCCGTTGTATATTCCTGATTGTATGCTGGATGCCGTGTTTTTTCCGATTACTCTTTCGGGTTTTGCTATTTCTACCCTATACAATTTCGCAGCGCTTTTAAAAAGCGCCTCAGAAGATATACCTATTCCGGGTGCTATAGCACCCCCAAGATAATCCCCTTCCGCTGTCAAGGCATCAAAAGTAGTTGCAGTGCCAAAATCTATAATTATAGCCGGTCCGCCATATTTATAAAGAGCGGCTACTGCATTGACAATGCGGTCGGCTCCTACTTCTTTCGGGTTTTCATATTTTATATTTATACCGCTTCTAATTCCCGGGCCAACTATTATGGGTGTAAATTCAAAATACTTTTTGCACATTTTTTCCAAGACAACAGTCAGTGACGGAACAACAGATGAAATGATTCCTCCCTCAATGCTGTTGCGATCCAAATCTTTTAAATGCAGCAGTGAAGTAAAAACAAGACTGTATTCATCTTCTGTATAATCATGATGTGTTGCTATCCTATATGATGCTGCGAGACTGTCATTGTGATAAATTCCAAAAACCAGGTTTGTATTTCCTACGTCAATTGCAAGGATCATAAGTTCACCTTCTGCTTTTTCGCATAGCTTTACAAATTATTACAGTAATAACTACGGCAACGATCATCTCAGGTATACCATGAGTCAGCACCACTATCCATGCTGCCGGTGCCGGCACATAGCCTCTTAGCACAGCTAAGCCCATAACGCCTAAGGTGTTGGTCATGCTCCCGAAGGCTGCAGCCAATCCATCGCTATGGGTAAGGCGATATACCTGGTATGTTACTACGCCGATTAGGATTCTAGGCACTAAGGCTATCAAAGGGTCTGCAAAAAGCGGACTGCTTGCCCTTAAAAGACTGTAAAGGCCAAAAATTAAGCCTGTTAAGGCTCCCGTTGTTGGTCCCTCCAAAACAGCGCCTAAAATTGCCGGTACATGCATTATCGTGGCATGGCCTGCCGCTGTAGGAACCGGTATAAAGCCTAAGGGCGTCAAACCCAACACTACCGATAAAGCTCCAAGCAAGCCTGATACCGTCAATGTTCGCGTGTATCGGCGATTAACTGTAAAATCAGTTTTCATGTTTTCACCTCCGTTCCAGCTCCTTTTTAGGATGCCGGACGTTTTTGAGTTGACTTAATGCACCCTAATTTTATCAATCCTATAGGCAAAAAGCAACATTTATTTCATGGATTTTTGCTTTCTTGTCCTGTAGCCAAAAACAGAAAGGGCTATTATCGTAATAATATAGGGAATTGTCATTGTCAGCTGGCTGGGAATTATATTTTGCAGGGAAACACTCAAGGTTTGAGCAGCGCCAAACAATAGGCTTGAGCCTATCACATACAAAGGATGGTTTTGCCCCATTCCGGCAGCAGCCATTGCTATAAAGCCCCGGCCGGCTGTCATGTTTTCTGTAAAGAGAGTTACTTGCCCCATGCTAAGCACACTGCCCCCAAGCCCTGATAATGCTCCGGAAAATGCAACTGCTGTCATCCTGATTTTAAGTGTATTTACTCCAAGGCTCTCTGCCGCTTCTTTATTGATTCCAATAGAATGAACCCTAAAACCGGCAACTGTTTTGAAAAGAAAAATATACATCAATATCGCTATTACATAAGAAATATAATCAACAACAGTCAAATCTGCCAAAACTCTGCCGATAAAAGGCAATGCTCTTATAAAAGATATATTTATCTTGCCTAGAGGTATCAAATCCGGACTACTGAAGCTTCCTCTTACTCCTAAAATCACAAAAAGCAATATACTTGTAAGGCCTGCGACTAAAAGATTAAGCGAGTTACCCACTACCATATCGGCAGCTTGGTATTTAACTTGAACAACAGCTACGATAGCACCGATAATTGTACCAGATATTATCCCTGCAATAATCGCAAGCAAGACACTACCGGTTAAATAATTTACAACTATTGAAGTAAATGAAGCTATAAGCATCTGGCCTTCAAGAGCAATATTAAATACACCTACCTGGCTACATATTGCAGATCCCAGCGCTACAAGTAAAACAGGCGTAGTAGATCTGAGCGTAGAATTTATAAGGCTTGCTATGTAATTAGAGTCCACCCTAATCTGCCTCCTTGTCGGCGCCTGTTTTGGCGTGCCTTTTCCATTTTATAAAATCAAAGGTAAGCTTAACTGACACAAAAAGTGTTATGCATGATTGGATAACCGTAGCCATTTGATAAGGAATATTAGAGGTGCGCTGAATGGATTGACCACCCACTTGTAATCCTGCAAGAAATGTAGAAGCAAAAAACATGCCTACAGGATCAAGATTTGCTATCAGCGCGGCCATAAGACCTGTCCATGCATAACCTCCGCTTACAAACATAGAATCAATGTAGCGATACTTTACTCCAAAAATCTCGCATATACCCGCCACTGCCGCAATAGCACCGCTTAACGCCATTGTCTTGAGCGTGACTTGTCTCTGGTTTACGCCTCCGTAGTGAGCAAAAACAGGGTTTAATCCTGTCATTTTCGATTCATAACCGAATACAGTCCTTTGGGAAATAAAAATAAATAAGAGCGTTATTCCGACAGCAATAAGAAATCCTATATTAAGAGTGCTCCTGCTGGAAAGCTTAAGAAAATGAAGGCTTTTATCTATGACCGCCGTCTGAGCCGCAATAGGATCTCCATGGGGATCTTTTAGGGGAAAATTTACAAAATAACTGGCAATATAATTTGCGATATAATTCATCATAAGAGTGCATATAACAATCGATGTGCCAAATCTTAAATTCAGGGCGGCTGCAATTGTGGAATAAAGCGCCCCTGCCATCATTCCCAATAATATTGAAACTGTCAACACAAATATAGGAGGGCCTGATAAATAAAGCGCGCATGCGGTGGCTGTAAAAGAACCTATGATCATCTGTCCTTCTACCCCTATGTTAATATTTCCCGCTCTCCATGCCGCTGCTGTGGCTATAGCGCAAATTATTACAGGTGTTGCTCGTGTCAAGGTTTGCATTAAATAATAGGGCTCAAGAAATGATTTTCTAAACATTTGATTATATATATTAATGGGGTTTTCACCTGTTGTCAAAATTAATACTGCTCCGATTAGTAGCCCAAAAACCGTTGCTATTATAGGCTGTTTTAAGGCATTCCATGCTTTTAGGCAAATTTTTATAAAGCTCTTTTGAGTATCGTTATTCATTTAATTTGCCTCCCATCATTAACAGCCCCAGTTTTTCAGAAGTTGCTTCTTCTCTAGTAAATTCGCCGTTTGTATTGCCGCCGTACATAACATATATTCTGTCGGAAAGTGATAAAATCTCTGTAAGCTCTGAAGAAATAAGCAGCACCGCGCCGCCTTTTGATCTTACTTCCAGTATTTTGTCATGTATAAACTCCATAGCACCTATATCCACACCGCGAGTAGGTTCTGCCGCAACCAAAAATTTATTCCCATGCTCTATTTCTCTTGCAACTATAAGCTTTTGAATATTCCCGCCTGATAATTCTTTTGCCTTTTGGGTTAAGCTGCTGTGCCTTACATCATATTTTGTAAGCAGATTCCGTGTAAATTTTCTAATCTCTGTAGTTTTCAAAATTCCTTTTTGTGAGTATGCAGGCTTGATATGATGGCCCATTATAGCAACTTCTACTAAATTGGCATCTTTAGCGCATCCCATGTAATACCTGTCTTCAGGTATATGCGATAGCCCCGAATACCTTACTTCCCAGACAGGCCTGCCTGTAATATCTTTGCCATCGAGCAAAATTTTACCGCCGGTAGGAGCGATCATACCTGTTATACACTGAATTAACTCTGATTGCCCGTTGCCGGATACTCCGGCTATTCCCACTATTTCGCCTTCGTCTACATGAATATTAACCCCTTTTAAAACATTTTTCTTCTCAGGAGTTACATATGTAAGATTTTCTATTTTTAAAACATTTTTACCCGATTTTTGTTTTTCAACTTTTCTCGCAGCAAGTCTTCTTCCCACCATCAGATACGAAAGTTCTTCAATACTCGTTTCTGTCTTTTTAACCTCAGCGATGCGCTTGCCCTCTCTCATGACCATAATTCTATCTGCAACGTCCATAACCTCTTGAAGTTTATGTGTTATTAGTATTATGCTCTTGCCCAATGCTGCAAGTCCTTTTATAGTCTTTAAAAGTTCGTCTACTTCTTGCGGGGTTAATACCGCTGAAGGCTCATCGAGAATAATGATTTCAGCATCTTTGTATAAAACCTTTAAAATCTCCACTCTTTGTTGAAGACCTACGGGGCAATCCTCCACCTTAAGTTCAGGGTCTATTTCAAGGCCGTACTTTCTGCACAATTCCCTTACAATTTCAGCCGCTTTTCTCCTATCAAAAAAAATTCTGTGGCTTCGCGGCTCTTTACCGTACACGATGTTTTCAGCCACAGTAAAAGGATTAAAAAGCATAAAATTTTGCTGCACCATCCCTATTCCTTGTCGTATAGCATCCATCGGGCTTTTGAAATCGCAAAGCTTATCATTTATGTATATTTCTCCACTGGTTGGCATTTCAAGTCCATAAAGAATCTTCATTAATGTAGATTTACCTGCTCCATTTTCGCCAACAATTGCGAGAATTTCACCTTTATCTAACGTTAAGCTCACATTATCATTTGCTAAAAGAGAGCCATATAACTTAGTGATATTTTCCATTCTTAGAAGCAACTCAATGCACCCCTATAATCTATAAAACTTCCAAGGAGGTCTTTGAAAACAATCCTAGGTTTATTTCAAAAACGGCCCAAAGTTCTTAATAGAGGCGGCAAGCCGCCCCTATTAATTAATACTATAAAACCATATCTACTTATAATCCTCTTCAGCAGGCATATTTGCCAAATCCAGCTTGCCTGTTTTTATATCCTCAGCAGCCTGTTTTACTTTGTTAAGCTCTTCAGCTGTTAAGCTTTCAGGTATAGGACCCTTACCTTCGTGAGTTACATGGACAGCTCCAATTGTGCCTTCTTTTACACCCCAGGTTTCATTGTCTGTTGTCCACTCTTCTGTCATATATTTTTGCACAAGATATTTTACGGTAGCATATGTGTCTTTTATCTGAGATGTTACGATATAGGGATTGTCAGGGGTTGTTAAATCAACATCTTGACCCGAGGTATAAAATCCCTTTTCTTTTGCCGCTTCAAAAATCCCCTTGTCTCCGCCTGCCGAGGCTCCGTTGATAAACTTACAGCCTTGTTCATACTGCTGAATAGCAAATTCCTTTGCTTTTGCCGGATCGTTAAAGTTTCCCGTGTAATTAAAGATAAATTTTGCATCGGGCTTAATGGCCTTTACGCCTTCCATATAACCATAGCGCCACTTCCATGAACCTGCTCCCTGGTTAACATGTATCGAGCCGAACAATTTGTCATTCTCATCTGTAACATAAGCTGCAATCATGCCTACAAGATATGCGCCTTCTTGCTCTCTATAAGAGATGCATTTGACGTTCTCTGCTTCTACTTCAGCATCTATTAATGCATAGTCTGCAGCATCCGGAAATTCCGTAGCCACCTTATTGATAGCATCCCCGGCCTGCCAGCCGCCGCCGATAATTAGATCCACGCCTTCTTCAATTAAGGCGCGTGCATTGTCTTCAAATGCCGCAGCATCGGCGCATTCGGTAACAATAGGCTCAAATCCGTATTCTTGAGCACTATCCTTTAATCCATTTATCATGCTTAAAACAAAAACCTGAGTACCTGCCACATCACATAAAAGAGCTATCTTTTTCTTTGGAGCCTGTTCGTCCTCCGCAGGTGTTTTGCTTTCAGATGTGCCGCCGCCTCCACCGCCGCATCCGGTCAGCAAACCAACCATCATAACAATCGTTAACAACAAAGCAAGAATTTTTTTCATAATGACCCTCCTTTTTTACTTTCATTCACTTCATAACTATAACTTTATCTGATTAGTTCTTCTTGTCAACTGCTACAATTCCTTAGTTTTTGCATTTAATGTAGAAATTGACTTTAGGCAGCATAATTTTACTTGGCACCGTAATAAATTGTGACTCAACAAAATGTATCCTGCACTTGAATAATTCAACCTCAAAACGAAAAATCCTTCTTGCTAAAAAAATAAAACCAACTCCCTTAAAATGATATTATAGGGAGTTGGTTGTTATTTCGTATTTATTAGCTTTCTGAGTAAGTATTTAATGTAAACAAATCTCAAAATACTGTTTTACGGCTTGTAACGTTCTTCTAATGCTTCATCAGACATATAACGGCGTTCTAGTTGATGCACATCAGGTAGTCCTATAAAATCAGTATATTGCTTAAAATCCCAATACAAATCACGGTCTTCATCTGCAAAGCTTTTTTCTTCAAACAAGTGGGTAAGCGCAACTTCCATGCCATGTGCTGCAGCGGCAATCGGCGCTACCGGAAAACTCAAACGTGCAAGCCCAAGATCGCAATACTGCTCATATGTTAAAATAGGCGCTTTTCCACCAAGTACTATTCCAAGACTGCACTTTCCCCCAATTTCTTTTACCGCCCGCTTAATATCTTCCGGTTTTGAGATCTTAGGCGCTTCAATAAATATCATATCGGCACCTGCTTTAAGATATGCTTGACCGCGTCTGATGGCTTCATCTATGCCATAAAGCGTACCAGCGTCAGTTCGGGCATTAATAATAAAATCCGGATCGCGGCGCGCATCAGCTGCAGCTCTGATTTTCCCTATCATTTCCTCTGTTTCAATTACCATCTTTCCGTCCATATGTCCACAGCGTTTAGGAAAAACCTGATCTTCAAGATTGATTCCTGCTGCGCCGGCATCTTCGAACATCTGAACTGTATAATAGACGTTTACAGCATTTCCAAAGCCGGTATCGCCGTCAGCCATTACGGGAATATTCACAGCATGACAGATATTACGGGTAACATCAAGCATTTGAGTTAGTGAAAGAACGGCGATATCTGGTAATCCAAGTATCGAACCTGCAACACCAAATCCGGATACTTGTAGTGCTTGAAAACCTATTTTCTCAATTATTTTTGCACTTAATACATCATAAGCGCCAGGACATATAAGCGGCTTACCGGGAATTAGTAAATTTTTTAAACGCGTAGTTTTTTTATTCTCCATTTGGCGGGCCTCCTATCTTAAAATAGTATCGTTTAAATTCTGTCAATGAAATTTGGCAAGATCTTCATTTAACCATTTTATTGTAACAATTGGACGGGTATTTGGTTTGGCAATACGGTTAAAACCAAGATCCTTAAACTGTTTCTCGATGATTTCCCAGTCTGTCTTTCCAACTGCTAGGTTTCCTCCGATATAAAGCAAGACATGTCCGAGCCCTGCTTCTATTAATTTTTGTTTGAATCCTTCGCAGTCGACAGCAGCATGGCCTCCAAGCGATGAAACCAATATAACCTTCGCATCGGTTTCAAGCGCTGCATTAATGAAGTCTTCCTGGCTAACAAAAGAACCTAAATTTGTTATGTGAAACCCAGCAGAGGTTAAAGCATATTCCAAGATACGATTTCCAATCGCATGTGAATCCGAACCTATAACACCCATCACAATATTATCATCGTAAAGCGCCTTAATGTCATTTTCGTCTTCTTCTTGACAACTATTTATATGAATAGATACAGAATATTCATTCTGAGCTCTATCCATTATCATACAAAACACATCATCAAGCACCATTTCGTACGGCTGTCGTCTTCCACGTTCTAAGGCTACTCTTTCATCAATTTTCTTCTTGTTATAATCCTTGACCCACTGGGGAAATGGCAGATTACCGCATTCAAGAAACCTATACGCTCCATTAGCGTCACAAACCGGAATTGCTTTGCCATAGTTATAAATACTAGGTGTAAATGGAACCTCAACTATGCCGGCTTCAATTCCTTTAATTGTGCCAAGCGCCGGATCGCCATTGCCAATGTCAAGAACCGCTTCAATAATTGCACGGGATTCTGCTTCAACTATTGCCATTTCTTCCTCCAGGGCTGAATTGTCAGGCATACGTTGATTTCCAAGAATGTGTATAATTTCCCGTGTAGCTCTAACACCAGCTGCATTAGACTCCATAGTTGGTATACCGACTCCTTCTTGAGTAGATTTGATAACTGAAATATCAGCTCCGCCAAGTACGGCAGTGGCAGCTCCAAGACAAATAACGCCCATTGCCTCATCAGGATTTTCAGGAAAGGCCCCTTGCCATTGATGTAAGATAGTATAAATATCTACATCAGAATATCCCAACTTAGACATATATTCATCGCTAAGTTTGCGAAGCACACGCATTGAGGCAATATCTTGAACGAGATTTCGCCCTTGTCCATATGCTGTCTGAAGGCAGCGCGCACCTTGTCCTGCTGAGATTAATGCCCCTAAAATAGTATTAGAAATTGAAATGCAAGGAACACGAAAGCAACCAGGTCCTTGCCCACCTCCTTGTTCATTGGCAAGGATAATACCATTTTCAGCATAGTAGCCCATTAATCTGGCAATATATTGTTGCACTTTCAAAACTTTGAGAATAGAAACACTCTTATTATAAGTAAGCCCCCAGCTGTAAACATTGCCGTTTATATCTGAAAAGCCTCCGCCAAAGCCTATTTCTGCCGCAAGTCTTGCATCAACCGAACCATGTTTGATAGTAACAGGACGACTAACTGCTTGCATAATCCGCTTTACACCTTGCACGCCATGATTAACTATGGGATAACCGTTTATTCTCTTTCCCGTTTTCAGTGCTTCCTCATTTTCATCAAAGTGCAGGTTTCTGGTGTTGCTATCTAAAGTTACGGGCAATAAATCTGCCCCGGCTTCTTGAATATAAATTAAGTCTTTTATTTGTTCTTCGACCGTTGGTTTGCCACAGCGCAATGATATCAAAGTGCGTTTTTCACTTCTACCCTTTTTAAGGACAGCAGCAACATTTTTATTTTCGCCAAGTCTTCTATGAAGCGCAAAGGATTGCTCTAAATCTTCTACTTCAATGCCGGTTTTCCACATTTTTAGCACATCTTTTCGCTGAGCAAGAAACTCGTCCAGCGGCATTTTATTGTTAGAAACTTCCATTGGTTTTCACCATCCTTTCCTAGAGTGTAAATTTCTTATCTATCTAATAGTTATTAAATAGAGCTTTGCTTTCCCATCCTACTTAAAATTTTGCGTTTATAAGTACAGCTTATTAAGATTAAACTATAAATGTCTCCATGCTCTGATAAGGCGTGGAGACATTTATGCATTTTAATATTAAATCAGAATATATTCGGTAGATTTTGTAGTTGTCGCAGCTGCACTACTTATTGATTTTCCAACCAAAATACTTAGGTCCAAGCTCAGCCATCATTTCTTCGACTTCCTGCATGTATTTTTCATAATCCTCCCCTTGAAGGATTTCAACTTCGATCCCTTGAGCAGCTAATTGCTCTTTGAGGCTTGGAGTTTGAAGTGCTTCTATAATAGCGTCAGTTAAAATTTTCAAAGCATCCTCAGGAACACCTGCCTTGGTAATGATACCTCTTGAGCTATCAGCAATAATTGAAACTCCTGTTTCTTCTAAAATCGTCGGCACTTCAGGAAGTTGCTTTACACGCTCCGGAGCGGCTGCTGCAACGACTTTTATCTGCCCGGCCTTAATCGGATTGCCTACCTCGCTGACATTCATAACACAGATATCCGCATGCTTACCAAGTAAATTAGTAAGCGACTCAGAAGACCCGGTGGTTGCAAGTTGGACAAATTTAGCACCTTCTAGTAGATTAAACTGTGCAATGGCTATTCCGTCATCACCTGCACCCGAAGTACCTGCCACAGTGAGCTCATGTGTTTTACTGTACTCATAAATTTCCTTAAATGTGCTGAACCGATCTTCATCGGGGCGTATGCACACAACAATGTAATCGCGGGCAAAATTCACAAGCGGTGCAAAATCTTTATAGGTATTTTTGCGATTAGCATCCGGATTAAGATAGTTTGCAATCATTCCCGGCAGCGAAACGCTGCAAATGGTATATCCGTCTGCATCAGACGAGAGAAGCATGTCGTAGCCAATCCAGCCTCCTGCTCCTTCAGTATTTGTAATTTTGACCGGGACGCCAAGTATTTTCTCTAGTTCAGGAGCTATAAGACGCGCACAGATATCATTTGCTCCTCCAGGTTTCCATGGCACAATCCAAGTTATTGGACGAGATGGAAAATCACTAGATTTTTCGGAAGGTTCTGTAGAATTTGAAGCAGGTTCACTTGAAGTATTAGTATTTGAACATCCGACCATCGAAATTGCCATTAGCAATACAAGAATAAGACATATTAGACTTCTTTTCATATTCGTCCTCCTCAATATTTTTAATATTTTTACATTTTATCTTAATTATTCTTTAAAAATTGACCATTTACTAAATCCCCGGGTGGTAATAGCTCATTTCTCTCGATGCGGAAAATATTGTCGGCAACGTGTTTAATCATTTCATCTCTTGTGTCGGCTGTATTGCCGCCTATATGTGGTGTAGTCACAACATTGTCTAACTGAAGAAGGGGATTATCCGGTGATGTGGGTTCTTGCGCAAAAGTATCAAGCCCGGCGCCAAATATCTGGCGTTGTCTCAAAGCATTATATAAGTCAGGTTCATTTACAATGCTGCCGCGAGCTGTGTTGATAAGAACGGCAGAATGTTTCATTTTCGCTATAAAAGACTCGTTTACAAGTCCTTGGGTCTCGGGAATTGCCGGCATATGCAAGCTAACAATATCAGACTGTGACAGCAGTTCATCAACCTCCAAATATCGAAGTGCAAGCTCATGTTCTCTTTCAAGTGGCAATCGGCAAGGATCATAATAAACCACATGAGCATCAAAAGCTTGAACTTTTCGGGCTACAAGACGGCCTATATTGCCGCAGCCTAGAAGCCCAACTGTTTTACCCTTAATTTCAAATGTTTCATCGAAATAATCCTTCTGATTCCAAGTCCCAGATACTAGAGCATTATGTAGAGGAATAAGATGGCGGTAGAGAGCAATTATTAACCCAATCACTAATTCCGAAACTGCATTGGCATTGACGCCGCTGGTAATTGCAACAGCAATTCCCAGTTTACCGGCATGTTCTATATCTACACCGTCATATCCAACGCCCCATCGTTGAATCAGTTTCAGCTTTTCTCCAAAAGCATCAAGAGTATCGGCGTCTATCTTGAATCCTCGTAAAATCATGTAATCGGCTTCTTTTAATTTGTAAAAATCTTCTCTTTTAGAAATCCAAATACAATTGAAGTTTGAAGATAACCTACGTTCTAATTTGTCTAAAATGATTGGGCTGTAATCGCCTACAATCGCAACTGTTTTCAATGATGTCACCTTTCCTTATGCTTTGTTCGGATACAGATGTTAACTAAAAAGGTTAGGCTTAAAAGTTTCAATCAGTTTTTGTCGTAATTTTTGATAATAGAAAAAATCTCTTTCCAGTCTGAAGGCTGCCTGTCAATAAACAATTTATCAAATTCATATCGTTCAAGCATCATGTGACGCTTTCGGGCAGCAGCAGTCATAACGCTGCAGAGATTAGCCTCTTCAAGCATTTTAATAGCGCCTTCAAGCTCTGCAGCACGACGATGAGCATGAATTGCTGTGCTGCTGACCAGACGGTTAAGATGATCTTTGAAAGGTATCCCATCAAGCGATGTGCCAATTGAATTTATAACATATTCTGAAACATTATGTGCCTCAGCTCCATCAAGCATCTCAAACATCAGTGCTGCTAAGCCCTTCATAAATATGCTACGCACAAGCTTAATCGCTGAAGCCACGCCGGGTGTTTCGCTAACCACTTCAATTTTCATACCATAAGGCGTAAGCGCGTCATGAAAAGCTTGAGCCCCATTGCCGCTTGCTATAATAGGAACCTTATGACGGCTTAGCGGAAGCGATCCCAACATTGCACTGTCGGAAAATAGAACCCCTTTGTCTTTAATCAGTTCCCATTCTTGTTTTTTTATTTCAGGTGTTGATGCACTTACGTCTACATAAATTTGTCCTCTAGATAGTGAATTAACAATTGAGCGGCAAGCATCAATGGTGTAACTCGATGGAACTGAGATAATTACAACGTCAGCATATCTGGCCACATCCTCAGGACTTGGCAGTAATTTTACTTGCGCCTCAACGGCACGGCGTTCAATCAGTTCACGCATCGGCTTTTGGTCTGCCATTGTGTCATAGGCCACAATTCCTGAAACGCCTTCATCGCGAAGACCGATGCTTATATTAAATGCTGCTTCTCCAAAACCTATAAATCCTATTTTAACCATATATTATGCCACCTTTATATAACCATATAAAATGCATGATGCAAGATTATGTGGTACTAAATTTCAGATTCTTTGTCACCTAGTTTTTCTTTAATTTTGGCTTTTCCTATTATACCAATAAACAATGCCCCAACAATTATAGTAATAAGGACCACGCAAATAGGACGATGAAAAATTTGCGTCATATCTCCGCGAAACATAGTCATTGACTGGTCAAGCGCGAGCTCAAGATTGTCGCCTAGTATAAAAGTCAATATCAGCGGAACCATAGGAAAATCAGCCATTTTCATAAAATAAGCAATTAAACCGGCAATTACCATAACCCACACATCAAATAAATTATAATTGATACTATAAACGCCAAGGATGCTTACAATAATAATCGATGGAAATAAATATTTATTAGGAACTTTTGTAATCTGCGCCCAAACATTTGCAAGAGGCAAGTTCATAACAACAAGCAATAGATTGCCGATAAACATACTGGCAATTACTGGCCATACAACTTCCGGATGTTCAGAGAAAAGTGTCGGACCCGGAGCTACGCCATGCATAATAAAAGCCCCCATCAGCATTGCCATTGCTGGAGATGTAGGTATTCCCAAAGTAAACATCGGGATAAGTGCGCCACCACAAAAAGCATTATTTGCTGTTTCAGGGGCGGCAACTCCTTCTATTACTCCGGTACCAAATTTTTCCGGATGTTTCGATAGTTTTTTTTCAACGGAATAGCTAATTACAGTAGGAATCGATGAACCGCATCCGGGGATAAGACCCATAAAAAACCCGATAAAGCTACCGCGAAAGATTGATTTTAAAACGATTGGCCATTCATCTTTATAGGGAAACATGCTTTGTATTTTAGGAATTTCTTTTTTGACAGTTAGATCCTCAGCAAGATTTGCAAAGATTTCTGTTAATGCAAAGATGCCCATCGATACTGCAATAAAGTTAATACCGCTGATAAGATTTGGCTGCCCAAAGGCAAACCGTATAGTGCCATTAAAAGGATCGACTCCTACTAGCGACAACATCAGACCGAGAAGAGCAGCTATTAATCCTTTTACTACCGATTTGCCCAGTAAGCTTATTACTAATGAAAGTCCCATCAGAATTAAGCAAAAGAACTCAGGAGGACCAAATTTCAAAGCTTGATTAGCAAGTACCGGACCAACTAATAAAAGACCTAACAATGCAATCATTCCGCCAATAAAAGAACCAATCGCCGCAACACCTAATGCAGCACCAGCTCGGCCTTGTCTTGCTAATGGATATCCATCGAGGCAAGTGATAACTGACGCAGTTTCTCCCGGAGTATTAATCAGAACCGACGTAATAGTGCCGCCATACATGGCGCCATAGTATATACCTGCAAGCATTATAATTGATTCGGCCGGGGTCATTCCAAACGTCATAGGAAGCAAGATTGCTGTACCTGCCGTAGGGCCAAGTCCGGGAAGTACACCTACTAGCATACCGAATATAACGCCAATCGCACAATACAGTAAATTCATGCCACTTAGCACAGTGGCAAAACCACTTATTAAATAGCTAAATGTTCCGCTCAACTCCATTCCCCCCTCTCTTACCATCCAAAAACGTTGGTTGGAACTTGTACTTGTAAAAGAGATTTAAAGATAAAAAAGAAACACAGAGTAACAGCAGTACCAATAATCGCAGCTTTATACCATCTAACTCCTCTGCTAAATAAAGCTGTTAGTAAAAGACTGCCGGCAATAACAAAACCCAACTTTTCAACAAAAAGTAAAAAGAATATTAGTCCAAGCCAGCAAACATAAAGGTTTATACGGCGTTTTCGATCTGATGGTAGAGCTTCAGAGAGTGTCACACCATCTTCTCGCAGGGATTGAATAAAAGCTATAATGGAAAGCACCAACATTGCGCCGCCTGCCCAACGCGGGATAAATCCCGGACCTGGAGCATACTTACTGCTCCAGTATTCAAGTTTCGATGCTTCATATAAGAAAAAGGCCGAAAAAGCAATAAAACCACCGCATACAACAGTACTGACTTTAATTTTTTTTATCACGGCATATCCTCCCTCAAAAAAGTTCAAGTTAACTATGATAACAATCAAACGGCACATTATATTGTTTAGCAAGCGCTTCTAGTTCCTTAATTATTTCATCAGATAATTGAATACCTTTACGCTGGGCAATTTCATAGTTGTTATACTCAATTTCTCCTGGAATCATGATTTCAGAAACTTCCGGTGCTCGCCGAGCAGATTTTATACTATCAATCAACGCGTCGACTTCCTTTTTGAAATCATCAAGCGGCATAATGCTTTCCACGTTTAATGCTCCAACAAAAAAGCCTGATTGCTGTATAGTATTATAATCATAGAAACTCCCCATTTTTTGACCGTTCAAAGCTCCGCTAAGACAGCTGCAGAATATTTCTACCATAAGCGAGAGGCCATATCCCTTTGGACCGCCAACCGGCAGCACTGCATTAACTTTAGCCGGATCTGTAGTGGGAACGCCCCTATCATCAACTGCCCAATCGGCGGGAATTTGTCGACCTTCTTTTTTTGCTAACGTAATTTTTCCTCTGGCAACAATACTTGTTGCCATATCAAGCGTCGGAGGGTGATAGCGCATAGCGGGAATCGAGATAGCTATTGGATTTGTTCCCAATATCGGATCAACGCCTCCTGTAGGCGGCATGGCAGCGGGGCTATTGGCTAATGTGATGCCAATCATTCCTTTTGAGGCTGCATATTCAGTAAAAAATGCGGCATATCCAAAATGATTCCCGCCTCTAACAGCAGCAAAACAGCTTCCCTTTTCTTTGGCACGATTTATACAAATATCCATTGCATAATACGCCGTTACTACTCCCATACCATTTTTTGCATCAATTAATAACAGCGAACCCCCATCTTGAAGAATTTGCGGTCTTACGTTTGCAGCAACTAGTCCATCATGCAGTCTGCGTGAATAAGCAGTAAGACGAGTTAAACCATGAGAACTGATACCGCGCATATCTGCATTAACCAGACTTTCCGCAAATAATACACTGTCTTCTTTATTAAGTCCAGACTTCTGCATAATCTTAGCAGTAAAATCTTTTAATTTATCGGCATCATAAAGCAATTTTCTTTCCTCCAATATGTAATTGCGTTTAAAGGTCTATTTTATTCCTTCTATATTATTATCCTCTATAAAAATCATCAATTATTTCAAATCCCTTTTCTGTAATTGATTTTTCTACCCATCCTCGATCAGTAGTGCCATTACTAGCTCCTTCTAATTTAGCTTGGTCGGCAATTTGAAACTTTTGTGCCTCCTTCAGAATAATCAGGGCGTCATTTTTTGGAATAACAATAACGCCATCCGGATCTGCCAGAATAATATCGCCGGGGGCCACACTAATTTCACCACATGAAATTGGAACATTAACTTCGCCTGGGCCTTCCTTATAAGGCCCGCCCGGTGTAGTTCCGGTTGCATAAACCGGAAAGTCCCAATCTGCAATGTCCGCAATATCTCGGATCGGACCGTCTAGGACAATTCCGGCGGCTTTCTTGTAACGATAAAGATATGTCATCATTATCTCTCCAATTAAGGACCTGGTATTTTCTCCCTCGTTTGACACTACAATAAAATCATTACTTTGGGCTATATTAAGAGCCATATGCAGTGCAAGATTATCGCCGGAACGTGCCTTTACAGTAAGAGCAACGCCGGAAGCTATTGGAGTTTTTGGTTTGCTCATAAGCCTTATGCGCGGATTCATCGCACATGAACGTCCCATGACATCTGCAACATTTGATGCGGGAATATGTTTAAATTGTTCAATTAAATCAGGATCAGGCATATTACGTTTAAGATATATACGTTTTCCAACAGGCACATTTATTACTCCTTTCATACATCTAATAAGTGTTTTGCAAACATTGCTTAAAACTGCAATTTTATAATAATATCTTGCAAGTTCTGTGCCGAAGATATTAAATCGTCTGTCTCAATTGATATTTGAGAATATGCCGCATAGACTCGCAGTTTATAAAGAAAGTATCATTTGATATTTAAGAGATTTTGTAACATTTACTAGATTTCTTTACAATTATATGTTAAAATCATTTCATAATCGAGAAGTATTTTTCGATATTGAAATTCAATTTAGAATAAACTTCCTGTAATTGATGATGGTTCAAAATTAACTAAATTTTTTGTCTAGTCCTGCATAATATTTTTGTTACATAATCAATGATTTTTAGTTTTGTAACTAAATACCAAACTTCATTATAAGGAGTAATAAAATGGATAACAGCATAATATATATAGCGACTACTCCGCAGCAAGCTTTCCGTATACAGGAAGTACTGAAAAAGATGCAATTGTCTTTCCCTATTTATAATGCTTACGGAAATGATGCTGTTGCAATTGCCAAACAGATGGTGAATCAAAATCATACCCGTGTTATTGTTTCAAGGGGCGGAACCGTTGATCGTCTTCGCAAGAATCTTAACGTTCCAGTCATTGATATACGTCATAGCTTTATAGATATTTATCTATCAATGGAAAGGGCTCTGAAAATCAGTGACCGGATAGCTATTGTCGGTTATCCTAACATGTGTGCGGAGGCTATGCGGTATAAAAAAATTATGGGTAAGTCTGTTGAAATTGTGGCTGTAACTTCTGATGCCGAATTTGAAGATGCGATTATTGCACTGAAAGCTCGCGGCATTGAATTGATAATCGGCGGAATGCAAGCTATTTCTGCGGCTCAGCGGCATGGCATGCTCTTTGTTCCGGGTGATGCTGATGAAAATGCAATAACATATGCTACTCATGAAGCATTGACTATGTTGCGTATAGAAAATGAAAGGCTTGAACAATATCAGGCAATACAAGCTATCTTGAATTATACAATCGAAGGGATTTTACAAGTTGATGCCAATGGAAATATCATCCACATAAATAATAATGCTCGGCAACTCCTTGGTCATGATAAAGATTCGATAGTTGATACGCAGCTTGAACGATGGGCTGTAAACACGCTGAATAATGGATCGATATACGTAAATCAACTTATTGAACTTAACGGAATTCCTATCATCCTTAACTGTATACCAATTACTGTCAAGAGCAGCACCGTCGGTGCGATTATAACACTGCAAAGAGAAGAAGATATTATAACACTAGATCACAAGATACGCCATAAAAACGCCGAAAGGGGCTACGTAGCAAAGAAAAATTTCTCAGATATTGTCAGTTGTTCAGATTCAATGGATAAGTTGAAACAGAAGGCAATGCAATATGCGCGCTCAGATAGTACTATTGCTATTTATGGTGAAACCGGAACCGGTAAAGAGGTTCTAGCACAAAGCATTCACAATCATAGTCCGCGCGCGCGTAATCCTTTTGTGGCCATCAATTGCGCCGCCCTACCCGAAAGCATCCTCGAAAGTGAACTATTCGGATATGCAAGCGGTGCTTTTACCGGGGCTCGGCGTGAGGGTCGAGCCGGAATATTCGAGCTTGCGCATCGAGGTACAGTTTTTCTTGATGAAATCAGCGAACTTTCTACGAATGTTCAGGCTAAGTTTTTGCGTGTAATTCAAGAAAAGGAAATATCGCGAATAGGAGACGATCGCATTATTCCTGTTGATGTACGAATTATTGTAGCTAGCAATAAACGCTTATCTGATGTAGTAAAAAACGGAACTTTTCGCGCTGACCTTTACTATCGTCTTAGTGTGCTCGAACTAGAATTGCCTCCGTTAAGAGAACGTCGTGACGATATTCCGCTACTTGTTAAATATTTTCTTGCTGAACGTGGGCTTACAAACACTGTTTCTTTCACTCAAGATGCTCTAGACCTTTTATGTATACAAAGTTGGCATGGTAACGTTCGGGAACTTTCAAATATTGTAGAGCGCATCTTAGCAATTAGTCATGGTTCAACCATTACAAGCCAAGAGGTAGTGGAAGCTATCGGGCATAGTATTGAACAAGAAAGCTTCTTATCTCCATGTCATGAAGATAAATCAAAATCCGGCCCATTGGATGAGGTTCAAAAACAGATGGTAGTGCGTGCGCTTAATCAAGCACATGGTAATCGAACTAAAGCAGCGGAAATTCTCTCAATTAGCACAGCAACACTCTGGAGAAAAATGAAAAAATATAATCTTCTTTAGAAAATGCTTGTTAAAAATTCCTGACCTACAAATCAATTACTATCATAAGATATATGCTTTAATAAAAACCAGCCCCTGCCTCAAAAGATATTGAGTGGAGCTGGTTTGTTATTTTGGACAAAAGATTTAGAATTGCTTCAAGCTATATTTCTTTTATATAAACCGCTCTAAGCAAGACATCCAGCTTTAAAGCGTCATTGAAATCAGACGGGTCAAGACCGGTAAGCTCTTTTATTTTTTCAAGTCTTGAGCTTACCGTATTTCGTGTAACATTGAGGGTTTTAGCTGTTTTAGAGATATTTAAATTAGATGAAAAATAGGTTTTTAAAGTCGTAGTCAACTTCGTATCTTTTAAAAAAGTCTTAGCCTCGCCTTTAGAAACTACCTGGTCAATATACGTATCTATAATTTCTTCGGGCACAGCTGAAAGCATCATTTCAAGGGCAATATCTGATGCAAAAATGAGTTCCGGGAGCGTTTGAGAACCTTTTAAAATTTTTTCTTGTAATTGAAGTGCTTTCACCGCCTCTTTATATGATTTACGGATTCCGGCAAGGCCCGGATAGTATGAGCCCACTCCAATAGAAAACGTGGCCGAATATTTGCTAAGGTTGCGTTTTAAAATTTCTGCGGTTTTACTAAGCTCTTCCTTTACAAATTCAGGGTCTGTTTCATCAGTCGCATAAAGGACGATATAATTATTGCTGCCATTGTGGCTTACCATATGCTGGGGATTGTTAAAAACGTTTTTTATGCAAGCAAGTATTTTTTCTTGTATTTCTTGAGATGCCAACTTTTTATGTCCTGTATTAATGCTTTCTTTTATCTTTACTGCAAGTGCAATCCGATAAATAGTCATGTCAAAACCGAAAACTTGTCCTTTAGTCAAAAACGCATTTATGTCTTGAATGTTACCGTTTATGATGTCGTTTACATAAAGTTCCTTTGCGTTTTGTTCCATACGAAGCTGTTCTGATAAAAATATTTGATTTAGCATTGTTTCAACTGAAATTTTTAGCAGTTGTCCAAACGGCCTTACTTCATCAGGTTCCCCGGTAATTCCAACAACTCCTACGATTCTATCATTAAGGTAAACCGGAAGGTTAACGCCCGGTTTTACACCTTCCAGTTTTTCAGCTTGCTCAGACGTTATTTCCATACTTTTCCCTGTTTTTATAACTTCTGCCGCGCCTTCATGGTAGGTATCTATTCGGGATTTATCGCCACTTCCCACAATTATGCCCAAACTGTTCATAATATTTATATTTTTACCAAGTAGATCTTTAGTTTTTTCAACTATGCTCTGAGCATATTCATGGGTTATTTCCAAAATAATACCCTCCCAGCCCCAACTATTCTATTAATATTATTCTCTACATACATTTACTTATCCTCTTTATTTATTTCAAGTTTTCCTATTTCGTTTAATCATCTTATTTATTTACTACATTAACAGGCCGACCTTCCAAGAAAGCTCTTAAGTTATCTACTGCAATATCCATTAATCTCTGGCGTGATTCTTTTGGCGCCCAAGCAATATGTGGCGTGATAAATATATTCTTTGCTTTAAGCAGGGGATTATCTTCTTTGATAGGCTCTTTTGATACAACATCTAACCCTGCGGCATATACCTTGCCTTGATTTAATGCTTCTGCTAAATCTTCTTCAACTATAAGCTGACCTCTCGCTGTGTTTATTATAATTACGCTGTCTTTCATCTTGGCTATTGTACTCTTATTTATTATACCTTTGTTTTCTTCTGTTAGTGGACAGTGTAAACTTATTACATCTGAATTTTTAAGAAGTTCATCTAAGTCAACATACTTCATGGTTTCGGACTCAAGATCTTTATTTTGATATTTATCATGTGCAAGTACTTTCATGCCAAATGCTTGAGCTATTTTTCCTACCGCTTGCCCTATTCTTCCATACCCAATTACACCCATGTTTTTATCCGCTAGTTCAATGAGGGGATATTTCCAAAAACACCAATCCGGATTATTGGTCCACTCTCCGGCTTTAACAGCTTCGCTATGCGCGGCCACATGGTGACATATCTCCAATATATGTGCAAATACCATCTGAGCTACTGATGCTGTCCCGTATGTTGGTATATTAGTAACTGGTATACCTTTTTCTTTTGCGGCATTAATGTCAACTACATCATAACCTGTAGCAAGAACTCCAATATATTTAATATTTGTTTTTTCTAAAACTTCTCTTGTTATCGGCACTTTATTTGTAAATACTATTTCTGCATTGCCTATTCTTTCTATGATTTTATCGTTGGGTGTCCGATCATATACTGTTAAGTCACCTAGCTTTTTAAGATCTTCCCATGATAAATCACCGGGGTTTAACGTATATCCATCTAAAACTACTATTTTCATTTGCATCCTCCTTAATTTTATGGATCTATGTGATCTAAATTTTTGTAAAAGCTAGATCGTATTTTATTTATAGAGCAAACCCTAGTCTAATATTTATTACATTAAATTAGTGACCATGCTCGATTAAGAACTCTTTTGGCATTAGCAACTACAAGATCCGGATTCTCACCTTTCCAACCTTGAACCTCAAAGCTGACTATCGGAGGTTTTTCAGGATTCAAAAATCCTATATACAATAATGTCCTTAAGTATTCTGTAAGCTCTTCCACATCATTTTCACTGTTAGGGAATCCAAACCTTGGATGTTTATCGCCATAAGCAGGCATTGAAGGATCTTCCATTACGCAATTACCCATATGTGCATGTACTATGTAGTCTTTTATCGGAAACAGTGATTCTTCTACAGTTTCATGCAATAAAGGAATATGACTTAAATCTACCATTAACCCAAAGTTATCATAATCTTTTCTGATTTCTTCAGCAAATTTCCTTGCCAATAGAGCTGGTCCTATTAATGATTTTTTATCTATATCATAATCGAATACTTCAAGGGTAATAGTTAGGTCACCTTTTGATTTGGCATATTCGCACATTTCTTTAGTAGATTCTACTAAAGCTTGATAAGCCTTTCCCCTTTTATCTTCTGGGTATTTCCCGCTCAAGTATTGATACCCTACTGCACCCATTTCATAAGCCTCATCTATCCCTTCTTTAAGGGTTGTTAATGCTTTCAATCTTCCTTCTTCATTTAAATCATTGATATTAAGTCCTGTTGTCAATAGCCTTGGCGAACTGCAATATGCCACAGTCATATGAGCAGTGTCAAGGATTTTCTTAGCTCTCTTCCTAATTTCCGCATCTTTAATCCATGTAATTTCAACTGCATCAAAGTAATCATCTACAGCTATCTTTTTTAAAGTTTCTTCAATAGGACCATCGCCCCTCATTGTTTCAGGATAGGCCATACAGTGGATTAATCCAACTTTCATATATTTATGCATTGATTCAATCATTCAGAAGCACTCCTTTGTTTTGTTTTATTTAAAACTTCTTGAACCTTTTCTGTAATTTTCTCTGCTGTAAGACCATACTTATCTAAAAGCTGTCCATACTCACCTGATTCAGCAAATATGTCTTGTACGCCTACGTTTACTGCATACACCGGATAATTTCCAACCAGAACCTCTGATACTGCACCATATAAGCCTCCGTATATTCCATGTTCTTCTGCCACTACAATTGCTCTGGTATTTTTAGCGCAATCAATAACAAGCTCAGTATCTATGGGTTTTATTGTATGAATATTTACTACTCTAGCATTTATACCTCTTTTATTTAGCATATCAGCTGCTTCCAAAGCTTTATGAACCATTAATCCTGTAGCAATAATACTAACATCTTTGCCTTCCTTGAGCTTAACTCCTTTGCCAACTTCAAAATTATAATCGTCGGAAAAAATTATAGGCATTTCTGCCCTGCTTAGTCGCAAATACACAGGCCCATCTATATTCAATGATGCCTTAACTGCTTTTTTTGTTTCTATGGCATCGCAAACCGAAACTACGGTCATATTTGGAAGTGCTCTAAAAAATGCTATATCCATATTAGCGTGATGGCTTGCACCATCATAACTGTCCGATAATCCAGCATACGCACCACATATTTTTACATTTAAGTTTTGGTATGCAATTAGGCTTCGAATGGGATCACCGGCTCTTAACATCATAAAAGCTGCAAATGTGTTAATAAAGGGTGTTTTGCCCATCAATGCCATACCAGCTGCCATACCTGCCATGTTAGCCTCAGCTACACCCACATTATAATATCTGCTAGGGAATTCCCTGCCAAATAGTATACTTTTAGTGGAATTTGATACGTCAGCGTCTAAAACCACTACATCTTCACGTTGTCTTCCAATTTCAACCAGTGTTTCGCCGTATGCATCTCTTATTGCTTTTTTTATCATCAGTGCTCACCTCCTAACTCGCTTAAGGCTTTGGCATATTCTTCATCTCCAATAGCCTTTCCGTGCCATTCATTTTTACCTTCCATAAATGAGATTCCTTTTCCTTTTATAGTATGAGCTATTATAGCTATAGGTTTATGTTTTAACAATTTCGCAGCATCTATAGTATTAGAAAATTCTTTTATATCGTGACCATCACTTTCTAACACATGCCATCCAAACGCTTGCCATTTATCCTTTAAAATGCCTAATGGCATTATCTCTTCAATAGTCCCATCTAGTTGCACTCCATTATTGTCAATTATCGCAATCAGGTTATCTAATTTGTACTTACTAGCTGCCATAGCAGCTTCCCAGACTATGCCCTCTTGTATTTCTCCATCGCCCATGAGCGCATAAATGAAATTTTCTGTTTTGTCTGCTTTCGCAACAGCAGCCATTCCCACGGCTGCGGATATCCCTAATCCTAGAGGACCCGTAGAAAGCTCGACTCCAGGAGTTTTTTCTGCACAAGGATGCCCTTGTAACCTGCTATTTATTTGTCTTAAGCTTTTAAGCTCTTCCTTCGGGAAAAATCCCATCTCGGCCAAAATTATATACAGCATCGGCGCAGCATGCCCTTTAGATAAAATAAATCTGTCTCTATCCGCGGATTTAAAGTTCTTTGGATTTATATTCATTTTTTCAAAATACAACGTGGTTAATATCTCAGTACAGGAAAGAGAACCACCGGGATGACCAGTTTGTATATCATGTAATAAATTTATTAGATCTATTCTAAATTGTCTACATTTTTGCTCAAGAAATTTAACCCTATCAGGTGTTAATGACACTTTTCCACCTCCCAAAAACTTGTATTTTACTTATTGTTAGTTTTTGAATCTGTAAGTATGCTTTTCAATTGTTCTATGCAAAGTTTTGGACTGGAAAGCACCGGAATTTGGCATATCTTAGCTATATCTTCCTCTATCTCTGCCATTGATGCTTGTGCGAGCACTACTACATCCTGATCTTTTATGCAACATGCCTTTTTCATAATGATTTCATTATGCCACGCAATATCCCCTGATTTCATTGCTGCATAAGCATCGGGACATCTAATTATAGAAAGTTGTATTTTTTTGTTCGATTTAGCGGCTTCCCTATATAAGCCCTGCGTAGTAGGTATTATAGTGCTTTCTGCTGTCGCTATAACAGCAATATTTGACCCAATTTCAACTGCTTTTTTGAGCATAGCTTCGTCAATGGCAATCAGCGGTACATTAATAAAAGGTTTTACTAATTCAACAGTAGGCGATAATGTTGAGCAAGTTACAACAATTGCATCGGCATCTGTCATCTCTGCACATTTAATAATTTTAAAGAGTCTATTCATATTTTTTATTGTAAATTCTCCACGTTCGGCGGGATCTGCTGCTAAATATTCATCTAATGTATTTGTAATCTTAATATCTTTAATTGCAGTTTTTACCTTCTCTCCAAAAGTTTCTAAAACCAGCTTAACCGTGTGTATCAATGCTACTTCTTTCATCTCATCACCTCGCATTATATTTTAGCTATTTCATTCATTTATTTTATCTCGAATTACGTTAAGGTGTTTAATTGCGTTTATTGCTGCTGTTTCTTGGTCTGGAATTTGAAATATCTCTGTACAAAAAGCGCCGCTATAACCAGTTTCTTTAAAAGTCCTTAAGATTTTTTCAAAATCTAGTCCGCAATGGCCCGGATATCGTCTGTTATTATCAGCTAAATGAACATGAATGTTATATTTTGAATATTTTTTAATTGTAGCTATTATATCTCTTTCTTCTATATTTAAATGAAAAATATCCATCATTATTTTAAAGTATTCATTATCGACATCATCTACAACTTTAATTGCTTCTTCTACAGTATTTATAAAATTTGTTTGCATTATAGTAACACTTTCCAGTGCAATTTTTACCCCTTTTTTACCCGCATATTCACTTATATCTTTGAAGGCATCAATCGCATATCCATAAGAAACTTCTTTAGGAAGTTCCTCGCAGTATTGTCCCCTCACTCTTCCAATATTAATATAAGCCCCTAAGTAAGACGCAAAATCAATTATTTCTTTAACCCGAGATCTTGCATATGCTCTTATTTCAAGATTTTTATCCATAAAGGAAAGCTTTTCTTGGCCATATATTTCTCCAGTACACACCATTACAATATCAAGTTTGTTTTTTTCTGCTTCCCTTTTTATAATATCCCAGTTTAAAAGTCTAGGATTCAGTGTCATAAGTTCAACACCATCATAACCAAGTTCCCCTAACCTTCCAAAAGTATAACTGGTGCACCCTTGAAAAGCAGTAACCGAAGGAGAAATTGCTACATCTGGTGTTGCAACTTGATAACATAATTTCACTTGAGCACCCCCTCAGAATGGTTTAATTAACAACAATCTTTTATTTCTTTAATACCAAAAAACTTTTGTATACACTGAGTCATTCTTTTGCTGTTGCTCAAATTTTAAAATTTGAGCAACAGCAAAAACTATTATTATTTCTCCAAGGTTTTCAAATAATCTTCTTGATAATCTTTCATATACTTGGCAGCTTCATTAAAAGGCATGTATTTTGATGTTAGCATGTATTTTTCTATATAATCCTTTTGCCATTTTTCAGTTTCTGACACTTTTCTTAAAGCATCGCTCCAGAACTCTACTGCCTCATCAGGTGTAGATGCTGGTGCTACAACGCCGCGCCATACTGGACATTCTACATCTTCATAGTCGCCAACTTCGCTCAATAATGGTACATCAGCAAGTATTCCACTGAAATGTTCAGAAGACAAGGCAACTACCGGTTCCATATCCTTAGATTCAATGTATGGCATGGCGGCGGCAGGCTTACTTATTGCAAAGTCAACGTGGCCTCCCATTAATGCGGTAAGAGCTTCCGAAGTAGAATCATACATGATATAAGCCATCTGAGTATCATCTAGTCCCAAAGATTCCAGCATTTTATTGTAGGTTAAGACATCATCGCCTTTAGAACCTCCGATTACCACTTGCGTTCCTGATTTTGCTGCCGCTATTCCTTCCGCAAAATCAGCATATTTTGTTTTTTTGCCTTTTAACAATAATTGCCTATCTACCGCCATAATAGCAATGGGTTTAAAATTTTCAATCCTTAAATCGGTGTTTTGTACCATTGGCATTAAATCACCACTATTAAAAGTTAACAACATATGACCATCATCTTTAGCCTGACTCACTTGGCGCCTTCCTACTTCGCCTCCACCGTCCGTCTGATAAGTAATAATAATTGGTTGACTAACAATATTCTCTTTTTGCATAATATCCATAATTGTTCTTGTAAAAATATCACTGCCTCCACCTGGACTTGAAGTTACAACCCATTCGATGCTCTTAGAAGGTTCCCAACTTTTTACCTCTGCCTCTTGCTTAACATTATTGCTACTTTCGCTACAACCCGCTATTAACATTGAGAAACTCATTACTAAAATAAGAAGTAGATTCAACTCTCGCTTCATCTTATTGCCTCCCTAATTTTTCTTTTTTAAATTAAATTTTCGTTTTAACTAATTGGCTCTTTCTTAAATTTATATAAAATCTTTTTTATTGCAGGTGATAGAAGGAAAATGAAGAAAATTGTCATGAAAAAAGCGGCGATCGGTTTTTCAAAGAAAATCGAAATACTGCCTTCTGATATAATAAACGCTCTTCTCGCATTAACCTCCAATATTTTGGATAATACCACTGCTAGTATTAAGGGTGCTATTGGGTAGTCGTTCTTGTCTAAAATATATCCTAGTAAACCTGATAAAAGCATTACAATCACGCCATACATCGAATTAGTTGTACTATACGAACCAATAATGCAGACTACTGTAATAGCAGGAATCATAAGACCTGCCGGAACAGAAACTACTTTGACCAAGAATGGTATACATAGTATAGCTATTAATAATGTGATTATATTAGCCAAAAATAATGAGGAGATTAGTCCCCAAGCAAAATCAGGATTTGTACTAAACAGTAGAGGCCCCGGATTAAGGCCCCACATCATAAGGCCTGCCAAAAGTACTGCACCAGTACCGGAACCAGGTATGCCCAAGGCTAGAAGAGGTGCAAATGCTCCGGCGGCAGCAGCATTATTAGCTGATTCACATGCAGCCACTCCTTCAATAGCTCCGGTTCCCAATGGTTCCTCACTTTTAAAAATTTTTTGCACAGCATATCCTATAAAAGCAGCTGTTGTAGCTCCAGCTCCTGGCAGCACTCCAACAAAAGTGCCCAATAGACCAGAACGCAGCGCAGGTGGCAAGAGCCGTTTCACCTCATGGCGCGTAAGTAGGCTGTCACGAATAGATATATTCATATCGATTTTATTAGGTTGTAATCTATCTGTCATCATTTTCATTACCTGAGAAAAACCTACGACTCCAATCACTAGCGGAGTAAAGGGAATTCCTCCCAATAAATAAACATTATTAAAAGTATAGCGTGGTTCACCTGTTACTGTATCTATGCCTATACAAGCTATCAATATGCCAACAAGAGTAGAAATAATACCTTTTGTAGGATTTTCGTCTAAAAGCCAGCTAATAGATGTCATGGCCATCAATAATAAGGCAGTCATTTCAGCCGGACCGAAGTTGAGACCAAAACGTGCTAGTGCAGGCCCTACAAAAGTTAAAATAATCATGCCTATTAATCCACCGATAAAGCTAGACATGTTAGCTGTCAAAAGAGCCTTTCCTGGTTTCCCTTTTTTCGCCATGGGGAAGCCGTCTAATGTAGTCATAATTGCCGGACTGTCGCCTGGTATATTGATTAATATGGCACTATATGCACCGCCAAACATATTTGAATAGTAAAGTGATCCTAACATTATAATTGCTGTCGTAGGATTGAAATTATATGTTATAGGTAATAACAAAGCCACTCCAGCAAGGCTTCCGATCCCAGGCATTGCACCAACTATAATACCCATTACAGCACCCGCTGCAGCTGCAGCAAAATTTTGTAAAGTCATCGCTACTTTAAGACCATAAAGTAAGTAGGATAAATTTTCCATAATAATACTGTCCTCCTTTCTACATTATCATCGTTTGAAGTAAAATACCCTTTGGAAATTGTACATCTAACCATAAAACAAATATCCCAATAACAATACAACCAATAAACAGCATTGCAGTTATTGTAGTTTTCCATGAGAACTTTTCAACATATCTTGCCCATACAAGAACGTATATTAAAACAGTTGGTATCATTCCAATAAGATAACTTGCTGCTATAATTAATACAACCGACAAGGCAGGTAGCCAATTTTCTTTAGGAAATATCGGTGCTTTTTCATGAAGCGCTTGCAAAATCGCTAAAATACTAGTAAGTAAAAGCGCTATGCTAACCAGTGTAGGATAGAATCCACTCATGGGACCTTTGCCGTTCTGCCAAAAACCATATTTAGTCATACCAAGATAAATAAAAGCAATAGACACAATCGCCGTTAAGATAGGAATTAAAATTTTTGTATTAATATTCTTCAAACATTTTGCCTCCCCTGCTAAGTTTTATTTCAATATTCAATTAACAATTCTAGATAATTTTAAATCAATTGTGCTAATCGCCAAACTTCTCGAATATCTGGCATTATCTTTGATTTATTTTTTGAGTTCTCTGTTTTTATCAAAAATAGCCATTTTTGCTGTCATTTTTATCGCATTTTCAAAAGCTGTTGTTTTTGCTATGCCTTTTCCGACTATGTCATAAGCCGTGCCATGGGAGCATGTTGCAATCGGTGCAGGAAAGCCCGCAGCTACAGTTACACCTTGCTCAAAACCTTTGAGTTTCATGGCAATTTGCCCTTGATCATGATACATAGTTACAGCAACATCAAATTCTCCGTTAAACACTTTGCAAAATAATATATCTGATGGAAATGGACCTGAAACATTAATTCCATTCTTCGATGCTTCTTTAATAGCTGGTATTATTACATCAATTTCCTCTGTTCCACATAATCCATTCTCGCCCGCATGAGGGTTTAATGCGGCTATTGCTATTCTTGGATTTGAAATATTAATCCGTTTCAAAGTTTTATCTGCAAGTATAATCGCCTTTAAGATAGATTCTTTTGTTAATTTACTGCTTACATCTTTTAAAGGAATATGGCTTGTAACCCTGGAAGTCCAAACATTATCTAAGACATTCATTTCTCCATAAGGTCCATCACATTCAAAATAATATGCAAATAACATTTGCTCACTTTCGAAGTCATGGCCTCCTAATCTGAGAGCTGCCTTATTAAGAGGAGCAAAAGTAAAACCATCTATTTTACCCATTTTAAAAAGATTTATAGCGGTTATTAACAATTCTCCTGTAGCTTTACCACTATATGCACTGATCTTTCCTTGTTCTATCTTAGATGGATCAAGATTTTTTTGATCGAGAACTGGTATACCTTTATCCCAAGTAACCTCATCTATGTCTTCGAAAACTGCATATAAAAAATTTACTCCTGCATTTTTCATTCCGAGTTTAAGCACTCTTAGATCTCCTATTATAATAGGTAAACAATATTTTTGATAAAAATTTTTTGCCGCGACTTTGGCCACAATTTCTGGACCAATACCTGTTGCATCACCCACGACTATTCCTATCACTGGTTTTTGCTTCAAAATTTTATTTAACAAATTTTTGCCTCCTAATTTTAGTAAAATAAGGCTAGCCTGTTATTAATATAAAGCATAAACCATGCCAACATTGCCCGTCAGCATGGTTACTTAATTGGTCCCTTACTTCCTGTCGCAATAAATTTTCAAATCTGTCAAATAATGAAACATTATCGTTCATATATGAAACATGTATTGTTTTAATATGAAACATATATTTTTGCTTTATGCATATGCTGATTTTTATTGTAAAAAATGTTTACTTAATCCTTCTATAGAAAATATTTACAGTCTTAGAACATGATATGGCAAATGCCGTGCTAATTGTAATAAACTACAAGTTAAACATAAACAATTCCTCCCGGAAATCATAAACTATATTTAGGAGGATGAGAAAAATGGTAAGAAGACAATTTACAAAGCAGTTTAAGGAAAATGCTTTAGCCTATGTCCATGACAATTTAATCTAAGTGTTAATGCTTGTGCGTGCAATCTAGGCATCAGCACAAGCACGCTCCATAGTTGGATAAAAAAGCCAAAGAGGCAGGAGAGGTCCATCGAGGCTTGCAAAACTATGCATCCTGCAAGCTAAAGAAAATGCTCTCCAAAAAGGGAATTGTATGATACAAAAGATGCTCTTGAAATCTTAAAAAGCCATCAATCCTTTACGACTGACCAGGGAGATCTTCTCTCAAACATCAAAGCGCAAAGAAGAATTCAAGAAAGAAGCCTTGCCCGCCTTAATGAAAGCTAAGTGCTGCGGATTCTAGGCGTATCTTAAAACGCTATAACAGCTTCAAGGAAGAAAGTCCGGTAAAGGTAACAAGTGAGCACCTAAACAGAAGATAAAGATTAATCCTCGACATTTACATACAATCAAATGCGAATATAGGTGCTTTAAAAATCACGAAGAAGCTTGAGAAAATGGGTATTAAAATCGCCGAAAGACCGCCCGCGACTATATGCGCAAGATGGGTATTAAAGCCCGTTATATCAAGCCTTTTATCAAAACTACCGTTAATCCTGATTTCGATAATAACCTTAAAAATCTTCTTAACGAACAATTTAACCCCAAAAAACCAAACGCAATTTGGTGCTCAGATATCACCTATATTTATACCAAAGATGGATTTGTTTGCTTGACCAGTATTATGGACTTATTCTCACGAAAAATCATTGCTTGGCGACTGTCTGAAATGCTTGAAGCAAAATGGGTAGGCAAGTGTTCTTGAGGCCAAGAAAAGAGACGTACTACACAGCCCTTGGTTCTTCACTCTGATCGAGGATCTTAGGTGCGACAAGAAGTCGCGTAATATATTGTTGAAAGACTACCCTATCATTCGGCGTAACTCTATCGTGACTAGCGTAGATGGTAACGTCCGGGTTAGAAAGCTCACGAGACAATGTGGAAGTCCGAGCAGCCTAAAACTGGGACAACTGCTAGAGTAAGAATGCTATGGAGAACGTAAAGTGAATCATTGTAGAAATCGTTACGCTGGAGAAAGCGAAATAGGCTGAAACACTTTGACCAAAAGGTATGGAGTCAAGCAAAGACTATCTGTCAAACCAATGCGAATGGATGAAGAACTCCCGGTTTAAAGGTGGCTCCTAAGGCATTCACAATTATGTATTATGCAAAACTTGGTAAACCCTATATATTCCTCTCTAAAGAGGTATCGAACTGTAAGGGGATGAAACGACATAGAGGGCAGACGAAAAGGATAAAAAGCAAACGCCGATTTTGTAATAAAATCGGATAAGGGTTCAAAATTTGCCTTGACCTGAAAAGGTGCAGACTTATCCAACGGTATTTCTTAGTGGGAAAGGATTGTAAACCTATGAATTTTAGTAACTCAACGACGGGTAAAACCGAGAGTCTAAAAGGCACAAAAATGCTTGCCAATCAATGGGAATCCATTGATTGGTCTAAAGTCGAATATGAGGTTAATAGGCTACAGACCCGAATCGCCAAGGCAACGGCAAATGGTGACAGAAATAAAGCTAAACGGTTACAATATCTGCTCACCCACTCTTTTTCAGCCAAAGCTTACGCAGTAAGAAAGGTAACTACCAATAAAGGTAAAAACACTTCAGGTGTAGACAAGAAACTTTGGTCAACATCTGCATTTAAAATGAAAGCTGTACTTTCTCTTACCGACAAACACTATCGAGCAAAGCCTCTCAAACGTGTATATATTGCAAAGAAAGGTAAAAACAAAAAGCGTCCATTAGGAATACCAACTATGTATGATAGAGCCATGCAAACCTTATATGCTCTAGCACTTGAATCTATCGCTGAGACTAAAGCGGATACCATCTCCTTTGGTTTCCGTCGAGGACGAAGTGCAAAAGATGCGTGTGAACAAATCTTCTATGTGCTCGCTAGAAAATGTTCACCAACGTGGATACTTGAAGGAGATATTAAAGGCTGTTTCGACAATATAAATCATGAATGGTTACAATACAACATTCCAATGGATAAAAGAATCATGAAACAATTCCTAAAATCAGGTTTCATATATGAAGGAAAACTGTTCCCAACAGAAATAGGTTCACCACAAGGAGGAGCCCTCTCAAGTTTATACGCCAATATGACATTAGATGGTCTTGAGAAAGTAATTCAAGATAAATACCATCGAAATTCCAAAGGTAACATAGCAAGCCATTATCGAGCTAAAACGAAAGTTAATTTAGTTCGATATGCTGATGACTTCATCATCACAGTAAACTCAAAAGAGACTGCAGAAGAACTTAAATGTGTCGTCAGCAAATTCCTTGAATCTAGGGGACCAAAGTTATCAGAAGAAAGGACCATGATAACACATATAAATGACGGCTTCGATTTTCTTGGATGGACATTTAGAAAATTCAAAGTAAAAATTATTGTCAAACCTTCAAAGAGTTCAATCAAAAGCCTGATTAGGAAATTCTCTACCATCATACTAAAAGAAGGAAAAGCAAGTACACAATCTGATTTAATAAGGAGACTAAACCAAGTAATTAGAGATTGGACTAACTACCACAAACACGTTGTAGCAAATCAAGCATTCTCTTATGTCAACAATATACTTTATCGCTTATTATATTTATGGGCTAAACATCGCCATCCTGGCAAGAGCAAATGGTGGCGGTTAAACAGGTATTGGCACGTAAAAGATGGGAAACCGTGGGTATTCGTGACTGACGATTACACTCTCATTAATCTCAGACGAATAAAAATCGTCAGACATCCAAAACTACAAATTTCGAAAACACCTTTCTTAGATAAGAAATACTTTATCAAAAGAAGAATGAAACTTCGCATGCTCGTTGCCGCCTGAAAATGGTGAAGAAATGCTTGAGCCATATGAGCTGGAAACTCTCACGTACGATTCTTAGACGAAGAAAAGGGAGCAATCCCTTTTCTTTAGTCGAGTATATCTGTGGAAACTACTTTGAAGCTCTAAATACAATTATGCCTAGCTATTCTCAAAAAGCTAGCCCATGGCAAAATGCTTGTATTAAATCCTTTCACGCCTTAATCAAGAGAGAGTGGTTATATTGCTTTAAAATCAAGAACTTCGGCCATGCTTATAAACTTGTTTTTGAATATATTGAGACTTGCAAAACCATAGTCACTGTGGATAGTTATCGTCAAAAGAGTATGAAGGTTATTATTATGCTCAGCTGAGAAAGTCTTTAGCGAAAACTGGATAATAAGGAATTGTACCCGTTTGGGTGGTACTATTTATTACATAGTGCCAACTTTCTTTAAATTTCATACTAGCTGGTTGCCTTATTATAATGTGAAATTTTAACATGCAAAAAAGTAGGAAAACAACGGGTAAGTGTAAAAACCTCATCATTTTCAATAGTATTACTTTAAAAATAACTCAACAGTAAGAAAATTGTAAAAAGGAATTCACAACAGCAGGGAACGTTGCACTTTCTATTCACTTTCTATTAGTATATATTGAATGCAACCGCTAACTAAATTTCCCCCCTCTCTAATTATTGTAATTGTTGAAAAGCATTATTGCTAATTGAGCTCTAGATTTGTTGTATTAACTTCTTAAAGGACTCTGTATTATTGGCATGAGCCAGCTGTATACTTATAACAAAAAAGATATAGGTCTTCGAGATATTAGTATTTATTCTCAATATTCATTTCTTTTAACTTCCTCCACAATGTAGTTCTGCTAATTCCAAGTCTTTTAGCTGCTTTCGTTTTATTAAAATCCGTTTCTCTTAATACATTTGTTATAGTTTCTTTTTCAGCATATTTAAGAGAATATTGAGAGTGTGCCTTTTGAATTTCTGTAACTATACTTTCAGGATTTATATTCACAAAATATTTGCTACTACTATAATTAATTTGTTTTCTAATATCTTGTTCAGTAATCTCGCCTTTCTCGTCTAGGACAATCAATCTTTCGCAAATGTTTTTAAGTTCTCTTATGTTACCGGGCCAAGCGTATTGGCTTAAAGCTTCATAAGCTGCTATAGTTATCAGAGGCGCAGTTTTTTTGAATTTTTCTGCATACTCATGTATAAAAATATTAAATAAAAGCTTTAGATCTTCTATTCGCTTTCTTAGTGGTGGTATATTAAGATGCAATACATCTAATCTATAAAATAAGTCTTGCCTAAAATCACCATTTTCTATCTTCTTTGGTAATTCTGTGTTTGTTGCTGAAATTACCCTTACATTTACCGGGATCACTTTGCTGTCACCTATTCTTCTAACTTCATTTTCTTGTAAAACTCTCAGAAGTTTTGCCTGCAAATTTGGTGGCATCTCTCCTATCTCATCCAGAAATATAGTTCCATTGTGCGCTAATTCAAACAATCCAGCTTTTCCGCCCTTTACTGCGCCTGAAAAAGCTCCTTCTACATATCCAAAAAGTTCACTTTCTAAAAGATTTTCGGGCAAAGCTGCACAATTTACAGCTACAAATGGCTGCTCTGTTCTAATACTCGCACTATGTATGCTTTGGGCAAATAATTCTTTACCTGTTCCTGTTTCACCTATAAGTAATATATTTGAGTCAACTTGGCTAAATTTATATGCCGTTTCTATCGTTGCCTTTAATTCACTGCTCTTTCCTGCAATATCGTTGAAAGTATATTTAGCAACAAGCCCTTTTTTACCAAGTTCTCTTCTAATTTTACTTTCTATTTCCTGAATCTCATCAACATTCTGAATGGATATGACAGCTCCTTCTTTCTTTTCATTCACTTTGATAGGATTAATATTAACTACTGCCAGTTTATCTCTTATCTTATATATGGCACCGCTTAGTTTTTCTGCTTTTTTTATTGCATTTAATACTTCAGGTTGCGAAAAAATTTTTTTTACTGTAATTTCATTAATTTTACAATTTTGATCAATATCTAAATTTCTATAAGCAGTCTTATTAATAGCACTTATATATCCATCTTTGTCCACGGCTATTATGCCGTCCTTTGCTTTATCTAATATTATTTTTAAAAGCTCTGTCTTAGCTCTTTCTTTCGTTACAACGTCCGCTGAATTTATTGCCTCTCGTATTGCTTGCCTTATTGCTTCTTTTCCAGTCTTTATCCACACCGAATTCCAGCCCATGCTCTTGGCTATGTTATACGTCATTAAGCCCCCAACAATTGCTTCACAATTATTCTTTCTAGCCATTTCTAAGGCTTCTACCGCTCCCTGCTCATTCTTAATTTGAAAAGTATGAAGTTTAACATTCATTATTTTATTCAGACTCTCAGCACCAAAAATCATTGATTCTGACCCAATAACTGCAATTCTTTCTGTATTGAAACTGCGTTTACATTCATCAATTGCCCTTATAACGTCATAACCAGTTACTGCTATTTCAATCACTGGTATATCCTTTAATTTTTCTTTTAAAGCTAGATAAGTTACTCCTCTTGCGATTACTATATCGGAAAAAAAACTCCTTGTTGAAACTTCTTTAGTACCAACCATATAAGTTGTTTTGAAGTTTATGCCTTCTTCTTTTACATCAGCCAAAGAACTCGAAACCTCATTTGTAATTTCATTGTAAGGTATAACAAAAGTAATATCTACCAAATTTTGATTTCATCCTCTCTCTTTAATCTTAAAGACTAAGCAAATGCATTGGCAGTTTTCACGCTAATATTAGTATATGGGTTTAGGCATCAAAAATGAATATAACAAATGGGGTCTGATCCCATATAGCTAGATAATATCTTTATATTTTTTACAAAATTATACTTTTGGTTTAAATTTAGTATTGTATTTAGCTAAAAGTCAGTTAGGCTATAAAGAAAGATAATGATTTTTGTAATAAAACTATTTGCTATTTGATGCTATTTGCGTTTTAGTCGCTTTGGATACTAATATTAAGAGCAACGGATAAATTATTACAATAAGAACTCTTCTTACTGTTTGTATAGTCAATACTGCAACATGGTTTACCTTATAAGACTGTGATAAAATTATCATTTCTTGCATGCCTCCTGGCACGCTACCAAATAAAGATGTATAGAGGTCAATGCCTGTAAGTATATTTACAACAAAACCTGTTACTATACCAAAAATTGCTAAAATAACTACAACCAATAATGCAGGTACTGCATAGTGTTTAAGTTCTACCAGAACATCACTCGTAATATCAAGACCTAAAAAACCACCTATAATAATTTGAGCACCAATATTTAATAACTTGGGCATTTGCGGTTCCGCTTCAAAAATATTCATTGCGCCTACGCAAACCATTGCACCTACCATTTCGCCCGCAGGGAACTTAAGATAATGACCAATCAAACCACCTACTAAAGCCGCCATAAAAGTCAAAATAATTTTATTCGTAATTAAAACCTCCGTTCATATGTTTAAATTAATTTTAAGTAAAATCATCTGACATAGTCAGTACCACCAGCTTAGCTGGCGGCTTGATTAAGCCCTATAAGGGCTTGTTACTGGCGGCGCTACTCGCGCTCTGAAAAAACTGCCAATCGCAAAACTTTCCAGCGGCCACCCTCGTCGGGTGGCTTATTTTATTTGCTCCCTTTTACCTGCTCACCCGTAAACGGGTCTATGTATTCCTTTAAACTTATTTGATCTGCTATTTGATCCTCTTGAAGCTGATTTTGTATATACTTTGCAATTGCATTTTTATTTCTTCCCACTGTATCTACGTAATATCCCCTCGCCTAAAGTGCCTATTTCCGTATTTATATTTTAAATTTGCAAACCTATCAAAAATCATAAGACTGCTTTTACCTTTTAATATTCCCATAAATTTCGATACACTCATTTTCGGCGGTATACTCACTAACATATGTATGCGATCGGGACATGCATTTGCTTCTATTATCTCCATCCCATTTTTTACACATATCTCGCGTAATATTTTTCCGATCTCCGTTTTATACTTTCCATAGATCATTTGTCTTCTATACTTCGGTGCAAATACTATGTGGTATTGACACCTCCATTTTGTATGTGATAAGCTGTCTATGTCGTTACTCATACGACACCTCCTATGATTTTTATGTTTTGCGATTGTCAGTCGCTATTATTTTATCATAGGAGTTATTCTTTGTTATAGTTAATTCTGCTTATAGCTAAAGCCTTTTTATCCACTGGCATAGCCAGTGGATGTCTATGTAATATGGATTTGTGTCAATAATTTAGACACAAATCCATATGCAAAATCTTGAGAAGTTATATAAAATAGATATAAACTAATTCTGTAAACAGTTAATCTCGTATCTATCGTCCTAACCCAAGCCCAACAAATAACAATCTGAACAAATTCTCTGATGTCTTATACAGTAATTCCTCCCCCCTTTCCATTGCTTCCTTAAGGTCCATTGGTTTGTTCACTATACTGAACATCGCTGAAATCCCATATTCATATAATTGCTCATAACCTTCAAGGAGAGAGCCGGAAACACATATTACCGGCTTATTATATTCTTTTGCCACTTGCGCTACTCCAAAGGGAACTTTGCCAAATTTTGTTTGATAGTCGGTAGAACCTTCGCCTGTAAAAATAATATTTGCATCTTTTACTTTTTCCTTAAAATTTGAAAGCTCCATTACAATTTCTATCCCGGGTCTTAGTTGTGCATCTAAAAACGCCATCAAAGCTGCTCCCAAGCCCCCTGCAGCTCCTGCTCCCGGCAAGTCTTTTATATCCTTGCCAAGATCTCTTTTTATT
>NZ_MPPE01000030.1:0-12667 GCF_001896645.1 Tepidanaerobacter sp. EBM-49 | reverse complement strand
TTCTTCTGTGTATTGTTTTCTTGTCATTTAAGTTAACCCCCTGTTTTTATACTATCATATACAAAGATTTTCTCCAAGTTGGTTAGGGGGCTATAGAGAAACAATTAGAACTGTTAAATGAATTTTTGAAGACGTTAAGGCAATAGAATTCAAATAAGTAAACTGGCTATTTCCGAAAATAAAAAATAGGCATTGGTAAGCTGAATAAAAAGTTTACTAATGCCTAATGAAAGAGATCAAGGAACATGTCATACATGTATGACATGTTCCTTTTTTTAATTTGTGCGCTTTATGAATTGAATTTATTTATGCTTTTGATATGAAGAACACTTAACTACTTAAAACTGTTCTCATATATATCGAAAAATTGCGTTATCTCCCTTCCTTGTCTGCGGATTTCCTCATCATTATCAGCAGATAATTGCCATCCATAAGTTTTGTATGCTTCCCAGTTTTTCTTACTGATTGGTTTCAAGTTAAATTCTTTTTGAATTGCTTTAAATCCTTCTTCATAATCAATAAGGGCTTGTTTAAAAGCTTTGTCGGTATCTTTAAAAACCGGCATTTTATCCTCATTAGACCCTATCGTATAAGCCTCATTACTGCTTTTTGCAAAATTACCTCCGAGTTTACTTGTATCATATTCGCCTACTACTTTGCTGTTAGGACTTGCACAGGCGATTAATAAAAACATCGCGCACAAAGTGATTGCAAGGATATAATATTTTTTCATGTTTTACCTCCATGGTTTTAAATGCTGTTGTGCCTCTGATGCAAAAGTTATAGAAAGTTATAGAGTTATAAGAAGTTTCAATTCCTTATAGGTAGGCTATAAACTTAATAATATTTATGATATTTATGTTTTATCAAATGTTTCAATTCCTTATAGGTAGGCTATGAACCACTATGGAATGTATATAGTGTTACTAGTGTTACTAGTTTCAATTCCTTATAGGTAGGCTATGAACTGAGGCTATAAAAGCAATCTTGGCGATGGGCAATGTAGTTTCAATTCCTTATAGGTAGGCTATGAACAAATGCCCTGCAAAAAATTGATACGAAAGGCGAAGTTTCAATTCCTTATAGGTAGGCTATAAACTAGACGAAGAATCATGCAGAAGTTCATACTGCAGCGGTTTCAATTCCTTATAGGTAGGCTATAAACCGGATTCGAGGTTGGCTATCTTTATACCTTTGCCCGGTTTCAATTCCTTATAGGTAGGCTATAAACATATATTCCTGCAATTCTTCAATTTTGTTTCTCTTGTAGTTTCAATTCCTTATAGGTAGGCTATAAACATGAACCGGGCAGGAGAACCTGACATATTCTGCTGCTAGTTTCAATTCCTTATAGGTAGGCTATAAACGCGGACTTGCCTTCGAAATACCAAGCGACGACGAAGAGTTTCAATTCCTTATAGGTAGGCTATAAACACGGCCAAATTCTTGTTCGTTCATGAGTTCACCTCCATGTTTCAATTCCTTATAGGTAGGCTATAAACCAAATCGCTTTAGGAAATCTTTCCTCAGCACCGGATTCTGTTTCAATTCCTTATAGGTAGGCTATAAACTTATATCCACAATTACTACATATTTGACTTGAAGCAGTTTCAATTCCTTATAGGTAGGCTATAAACCCACGCTTTATAGCATCCAGCATAAAAGTTGCTCCCTGTTTCAATTCCTTATAGGTAGGCTATAAACACATGAGTGGATTTTGTATCTGTATCCATGATTACTACGTTTCAATTCCTTATAGGTAGGCTATAAACAGAAGGTCAGAATTGCTGACATTAGAAGATTTTACACGTTTCAATTCCTTATAGGTAGGCTATAAACGTTAATAAGAGAGAACAGCCCAACATCAGATGCAAACTGTTTCAATTCCTTATAGGTAGGCTATAAACCTAGTTTATTGGCGACTTCCTCCAATTCCATATACATGTTTCAATTCCTTATAGGTAGGCTATAAACCAAGTGAAATTTCTGTTGCTGATTACATGGATTATTGGTTGTTTCAATTCCTTATAGGTAGGCTATAAACTGGTTGAGCGCCAATGTTGCTTGCTCATTTAACTCCAGTTTCAATTCCTTATAGGTAGGCTATAAACTATCCATTTCCTTTTGACTGAATTCAATCTTGTTATGTTTCAATTCCTTATAGGTAGGCTATAAACTTTCCCTCAATTTTTTTATTTTCTCTCCTACCACTTGTTTCAATTCCTTATAGGTAGGCTATAAACGATATTACTTGGGATTGAAGGACTTAAAAGAGTTTTAGTTTCAATTCCTTATAGGTAGGCTATAAACCTGTAGTGTTTGATATGTCAATGTACTCAATATTCTCAAAGTTTCAATTCCTTATAGGTAGGCTATAAACGAAATACCTTTATACCAAGTATTTGATTATTTTCATGTTTCAATTCCTTATAGGTAGGCTATAAACTAGAGGATATGACCAGCATATATTTAAGGGAATTCTGTTTCAATTCCTTATAGGTAGGCTATAAACATAGTATAACATCCTGTCCCATGAGTCCATATTTTTGTTTCAATTCCTTATAGGTAGGCTATAAACGATTTTTTCGACGAATCTTGGGTTTGACGTTTTTTTGAGTTTCAATTCCTTATAGGTAGGCTATAAACCCGAATACGAGCCTTACAAAGAAAGCACTCTATACGGTTTCAATTCCTTATAGGTAGGCTATAAACGCACAACCACGACCATGGCTAGTGGGCAAAGTGGATGGAGTTTCAATTCCTTATAGGTAGGCTATAAACGAAGCCAACGTATACCGTTTATATAGTTAAAAGATGGTTTCAATTCCTTATAGGTAGGCTATAAACCAAGGAGGAATTGCATGAACAAAGTTATTTTGATGGGGTTTCAATTCCTTATAGGTAGGCTATAAACTCCTCTAGTTTGAAGTATGTTGCTATCGTCTATTGCTAGTTTCAATTCCTTATAGGTAGGCTATAAACTTAGTCATAAGATGAAACGCTTGACAAATTATAAATAGTTTCAATTCCTTATAGGTAGGCTATAAACGCATTGTCTACATCTTCTATTGTCAATTCTCCCACAGTTTCAATTCCTTATAGGTAGGCTATAAACCTTGCTTTGTCTGTTGTTAGCTCTCTTTTTTCATAGTTTCAATTCCTTATAGGTAGGCTATAAACTGTGACTTTTGGCAACTCTATACCGACCTTGATAGAGTTTCAATTCCTTATAGGTAGGCTATAAACAATTGTCTGTTAAGTCGTGATTTTCTACAATCTCAAGTTTCAATTCCTTATAGGTAGGCTATAAACGACGTAAAGAAGAATTTACAGCAACGGAAGGACAAAGTTTCAATTCCTTATAGGTAGGCTATAAACCTGGGAATGAGGTAAGGGATTGGTTGGGCATGTCGCCGTTTCAATTCCTTATAGGTAGGCTATAAACGAGAGGATGCGATTTGAAATGCAAAACATGCAAAAGGTGTTTCAATTCCTTATAGGTAGGCTATAAACTTGAGATGAGGGAGGTCCGGCGGTGAATGATGAAGCCAGTTTCAATTCCTTATAGGTAGGCTATAAACCATATATAATGATTGTGAGAAGTTTATGGTTTCCCAGAGTTTCAATTCCTTATAGGTAGGCTATAAACGCTTGAAAACTCATCATCAATTTTAGAGAAGTTTTCGCGTTTCAATTCCTTATAGGTAGGCTATAAACACTGCTCCCACCGCAATCCATACGCCACTTCGGGCGGTTTCAATTCCTTATAGGTAGGCTATAAACAAAAGGAGTGCATCAAGAGACAAAAGACGGCCTTGGTTTCAATTCCTTATAGGTAGGCTATAAACGATGAGAAATAATTTTAATTAAATCCATATATAAAAGTTTCAATTCCTTATAGGTAGGCTATAAACTTGGGAATAGGAGAGTACAACAAGGAAGAGTACAAGTTTCAATTCCTTATAGGTAGGCTATAAACTAATATTAGAGGTCTTATCCCTCTATAGTATACCAGTTTCAATTCCTTATAGGTAGGCTATAAACTAAAAGAAGAAATTTTTCCTTTGCAAAACAGAATGGGAGGTTTCAATTCCTTATAGGTAGGCTATAAACAAAACAAGCAATATTAATTCAAGCTTTTATTACCAGTTTCAATTCCTTATAGGTAGGCTATAAACGAATTGACGGAAGAGAGGATCGACGAACTTGAGGAAAGTTTCAATTCCTTATAGGTAGGCTATAAACTCTTCTTTAGACAATGTATACGATGTCTTTATAGGCGGTTTCAATTCCTTATAGGTAGGCTATAAACCCACTGGTCTTCCAGCCTCCCTCTCTCAGTATCTCAAGTTTCAATTCCTTATAGGTAGGCTATAAACCAAAAAGAAAAGGGTAGAATTGAGGATGGATTAGAGTTTCAATTCCTTATAGGTAGGCTATAAACTAGCAAATACAGGACTGTAAAATTGTCCAAGAACAAGTTTCAATTCCTTATAGGTAGGCTATAAACTAGAGTTTTATTGGGCTAACCTGGTAGTAGAACCAAAGTTTCAATTCCTTATAGGTAGGCTATAAACCTCATACTCATCTCCACCTATATCACAGGCATGGCAGGTTTCAATTCCTTATAGGTAGGCTATAAACCGCTACAGCAAGCACATTCAGAACCACATTACCACGTTTCAATTCCTTATAGGTAGGCTATAAACGGTAGAAGGGATATTCAGGAACGAAGATGAGATGGAGTTTCAATTCCTTATAGGTAGGCTATAAACTCCCTTCAGCCTTGGCAAGGTCTTTATTGTATTGAGGTTTCAATTCCTTATAGGTAGGCTATAAACCAATCGGGGAGATTTCAAAAAACCTATTTAAGGGAAGTTTCAATTCCTTATAGGTAGGCTATAAACGCTGAAAATAATCGAGTTTCATACTACAGACATCAGTTTCAATTCCTTATAGGTAGGCTATAAACTGGCTATGAGACTTTATAAGTATGCAACACACCACCACGTTTCAATTCCTTATAGGTAGGCTATAAACTCAGTGCAAATATTATGGTAGTGGCTGTGAGATTAACGTTTCAATTCCTTATAGGTAGGCTATAAACCTTTGCCGGGAGCGCTGATTTCTATGTCGAAAGAATGGGTTTCAATTCCTTATAGGTAGGCTATAAACTCGCAATAGCCAGCTTCTCATTCAACGCTTGGGCCATTGTTTCAATTCCTTATAGGTAGGCTATAAACCTGCCCTTTGCTTGATTGCAACTCCTACAAGCTATAGCGTTTCAATTCCTTATAGGTAGGCTATAAACGTATATCCCCCGTTTTCTTCCGCTTCTTTTGTGGTGGTTTCAATTCCTTATAGGTAGGCTATAAACGTATCGTTTCACCTCGTTCATAGCGATAGAGAGTCCGTTTCAATTCCTTATAGGTAGGCTATAAACGGAGTTTTGGCTAAAACCTTTATCGGGATTTTTTAAGTTTCAATTCCTTATAGGTAGGCTATAAACGCCGACGACTATGGTTTAAAGAAGTTAGAACAGAGACGTTTCAATTCCTTATAGGTAGGCTATAAACGAGGATGTCGGCTGTTTGGTGGCCGTGGTAGTTACGTCGTTTCAATTCCTTATAGGTAGGCTATAAACTATTACCAAAAAAACCGGTGATAAGATTACTTCTATGTTTCAATTCCTTATAGGTAGGCTATAAACCCGTAAATTAGGGTAAAAAATAAAGAAAATGCGAGAAAAATAATTTCTGTAATTTTCTATACATAACTTCTACATAGAATCAAAAAATCCTTCTTTTCCATATCAATTCTTTATTTGATGGCAATTTTTGTTTGTCGTCGATCTCCGGGGGTTTTTGCGCTATTGGGGATCGACGACATTAGAAAACTTTATATGTAAAATGAGATAATTGCATGATTAACTTGTAATATATAATAATTAAGAAGGCATTAACTAATAATGCTGAACTTATGTTTGTATGTAAACTCCTCTTTCTAATACTCCTGGTAAATTTGCTTTACTGCCTGGCGCTAAGCATATCTTGCTTTCTTTTATTTTTGGAGTAGCTATAGAGAAATCGGCTTCTACAATAATATGTTCAATTTTCCCCATTCCAAATATCCCGTTACAGTATTCGCTATAATTCTTTAAATACACATTTGCAATGGATTTCCCTTCTTCATCTAAGCCCCAAAATTCAAGTTCTTCTTTAGTAATTTCGCACTTTCTAATAAGTTTTATTCTGCCAAATCCATATCGGCTTTCTCCTCCGAGCGTAAGTTCTAGGCCCTCTTTAAGGAAGTGTAAAACGCTGTCAGCAACACTTTCATCATCACTAACGCTTAATAGACCTGACCAATACAAACTATTGTTAGATTCCTTCATGCCAGTCTTTGATATCGGAAGAATGACCTCAATTTCATGAAGCGATTCACGTTTAGCAGCTTGCATTGCAGGGCTAATAGCTGTAGAAATATATGTATCTGTAAATTCTACTCTAAAATCTTTTTCTGATATACTTCCCAAATAAAACAGGCCATCAACATAAGTTGGAAATAGCGGATCTTCATTTTCTTTAAATGAGGGAAAAAAGCAAGATATGTTTTTGAATAATTCTTTGCTTACATTAAAATCTTCTTCTGTTCCTCCTAAATATCCGCCATATCTCTTAGCCAGTGCTCCCCACATTGTCCAGCCTGGAATAAAAATCCTTGTTTCAGAAAGGACACCATAATTTCCGGCACCTATATGTATGGGTTCCATCTGTTTGAAGATTAATTTATACCATTTTTTACTCATTCTCGTCACCTAGTGCTTTTACATGATATCGTGCATAAATCAATACTGTCTCCAATGCTTCTCTGAAAAATAAAAGTTCATGTAAATTTTCTGAGAGGTTTTGGAAGAATGCCTCATTTCTACCTTCTCTATCGCTATAATTTATATCTTTCAACTTTTCGTCTTTTAGGTTCACATATTCCTTAAGTTCTTTTATAATATCATTAACAAATATTTTAGAATATATTTTATTATCTTTATCTTTATCTTTTGATTTGCAGAATACATAATAAGCATAGACTCCATCATTTACCAAAACGCCTAACGCTTTGTCAATATGTGCTTTTAAACCGCTTCTTTCCGGCCCCCTTGTCTCGCTAATACTCTTGAGTATATTATATCCTAACTTATTTATGACTGCGTCAAGATTTTCTTTTTTAGACATAATGTCACCCCCAGAATCGTTTCATAATTTATGAAAAAAATAATTTAGCTCGGCCAAAACCTCTTGTAGTCATGCCACCTACCCCTAAACATTCATAGTATTTTTTGCTATCCTTTAGTGCCATAACAACCTCGTTTATAGTAGGTGCAACTTCGCTTTGGCTTTCGAGCAGCCTAATATTTCCATAAAAAACAGTGCCTCGAGGTATAGCTTCGGATGTAAACAAAGCTCCTTCCTTTGCCGTCCCTGTAAGGGGATTTATTGATACTGATGTTCTAACTTCTAAGTTCGCATTAATTATATTAGATATTAAATCATCAGGAACGATTATTAGATTCTCTGATATGTTTTTCCAAGTTTCTTCTTTATTTTCGAGGTTTGGTAATGCCAATAAAATATCCTGGTTTACTGCTTCAAGATTTAGCCAGCCTAAATTAATATAATATTTATCATTTTCATTCTCACAGTTCTTTACTATAACAGCTGTATCATCTTTAAGCAAATTTCTAAGCCTGCTAAACGAAGATTCGCTTAAGATATCCTCCGATTTATTCATTTGTTGAAATTTAGCTTTTATTCCCGCAGATTCTAAGATGTATGGAGATGTCACCCATTTAACGCCCAATCGAGTATATACCGGAAAAAGAAGTATATTCAAATCAGAAAAATAAGCCATCCCTTGTTGTGATCTGTTTTTCTTTGAAAATCCAAAAGTCTTGCATATTATGCAGTGGCCACAATGCCCTGTATCAGATAATTCCCTAATACTACCGACAAGGCTATCCTCATAGTTTTCATTAGCTTTATCATCTTGCCCAGCACACTTAATAGATGAGATAAGATTGCCCCAATATAATTGCCAATCATTTTTCGTTTCATTATCATTATTATTTTCATAACAGTTAGTGTTTATTGCCGAACTTATTGCTTTGGAGTATTTCTTAAACTTTGTCATTCGTTCGCTAAAGTTTTCTCTGCGACCTGCATCGAGTTCACGGTCTGCAAGTCGATTTACCAATTCTCTAATGTCTTCTGTAGCAATTTCGTTTCCTCCAAGAATGCTCTTTATGTTTTCAAAATTCTTTTTGTACCATCCTTGTAATTCTAATGCCATATAATATCTCCAGGTTCCCGCAATGCTTGAGCCTGGTATTTTTGGTATTTTTGTTATAGTATCTCTTACGATCGTATTATCTACTCTGCCAATTGTATATCCTCCTGTGCCAATAAAAATAGGGTCAGTCGATAATGCGTACATATTTAATTCTTGTTTTTCGCTCATTTTTAATTTCTCCTTTTCTATATCTTTCTAAGAGCTGTATGCCAAAATTCATACATATCTAAAAACCGCAAAAGGCATCTCCTAAATTCATTTGGAGGCATTATTAAAATATTTTCTAACTTTGGAACAGTCGTTGCGCTATCTGTATAAGTAGGCTGTATTAATATATGTGCAAATTTATCTTTTTCATTATCTGTTTTCAGATCAAAAATATTAATAAAAGCTGATAACATAAATTTTTTGATACTGTCCTCATCATTTCTCCAGTCATTCAATTTAGAATATATTATATTTATTATTTGGTGGAGTCCAGCAATTTTGTTCTGATCATTCCTAAAGTATTCGGCAAACTCATTAAATAGCTTCCACTCTTTCCATGTATATGGTCTATTACTTTTCCCCTCTATTTTTCTTTTTCCTTTAGAATAGCAAATATCATTTCTGCGACAGTTAGTATCTAAAAATTCAAAATCAATTGTGTTAGGATATATTACAATTTTAGTAATGGGTTTACTATTTTTAAAGTCAACTTCACAAATATCAGTTTTTTTGTCTTCGGGGTTTATGTACAATTGATATTCATTTTCTTTATTATTTATTGTTAGATAGAAACTGTAATAATTTGTTGGATTTTCGTTTTTTTCATAAATTGTTATATTCTTTAATGCTTCCTTTTGAATTTCTTCAATATCTAACGCTTTTCCATTCATCTGTATTTCATTCCAACTCGTTATATCTCTTCTTATTTTTCTTCCTGCTTTAATGCCAATATATAATGGTTGTTTATAGTACTGAAATATTGTTCCTATATGTAATGGTAATTTCCCAGCGACATATTTGAAATGATTATAATACTTATTTTGAATATTACTTATGAGGCAAGGTAAGGATTGGGCGGAAATAATAAACTGCCATGAAATTGGTGTTGGATTTATTATTGAAATATATGGCAAATATGACTCATAAGTCGCCATATCTCCACTCAAGTTAATATCTGTATATTCGCCCGTGTAGTAATCTTGAAGTAGAATGTCATCTAACCAGTCAGTATTTTTAATAGCTAATGTATCTTTTGCCTTATCTTTAAAGCTTTTTTTGACAATAATAGGTATAGCTTCTGCTATAGAAGAAATTAGATATGCATTCCCTTTCTTGTCTATCCAAAAATCTAGTCCTTTGTAACTATATTCTTTCTCCATATACCCCCGCTCGTCGACAGCTCTATACCAGACAAGTCTTTTATATCTATAATCTTCATCGCTGATATCTAATAGACTTTTCATATCTTTACTACATTCTATAAAAAAGTCTTGAGTTGTCTCCCATATTCTTCTGAGTCTTGCGGGTGATGGATTTTTCCTTAAAACAAATTGAAGTAAAATAGTAGCAAGGAAATCCGAGTCCTTTCCATTTAGCTTATCCCAGTCTATCTTTCCTTTATCAAAATCTACTTTGACGCCAAGTTTACTTTTAATAAACTCTTCCCATCTATCCCCAATACTTCGTTCTAGTACGATATTAGCAGTAAAATCATGTAGCTTTTGATTATGAACGCCTTTATTAACATATTCTTTTAATATAGTTTCCTTAACTAATTTCCCCGCTACCGAAAAATCTTTTACCAACAGATTTTTCTTTAAATGCCAATCTATTTGATTGGTAAAAGTAGTATTTATTAGGTCTCCGTTAAGCCAGTCCTGCAACTCAAATTTTAGGGTAACTATAGCAATTCTATCATTTGAATCTTTTAAATCTCCTGTCCAAATTGTTTCACCGTTTATATTCTTAATCCATTCTTCGATTCTATTATCCTTTCTTTCCTTACATCCATCACAAATCATTAAGTCTTCATCACTTTTTCTTGCTAGCCGGAAGTTGCATGCCTGGCACAAACCATTGAAGTTTGAATTTGTTTTATCTTCTGTTTCTTTTAATTTTAGTGCAATACCTTTACATATCTTCTCAAAGTTATTATCAGAATCTGTTGGATAAGAAGCCTTTAAAAAATTTTCTCTACTTTTTTCTAAAAGATATGTGATATTCATCATGCCTCGAGAAGGCTTTGTTGTAAAGATGGAGGGGTAAATTTCACCGCCAAATATTTCGCTAAAAACTTTCATAATCTTATCAGCGATTTCTTTCAAAGATTTATTTAAAGGAAAAATATAATCGCTCTTGTTCCTAAAATCACCGGCATTCTCTGGTATTATAAAATAAATTCCCGTTTCATCTCGATATATCTCATTTCCAAGCGCATATTCCGTTTCTATTATATCTTTCACCATTTTATCAGCCTTATCTGCCGCATCTCGGTACCATTTTATAAAATGTGCCTTTAAAGCCTTTTCAGCAAGGGCTAATTTATCATATTGAACGCCAAGTATACTCCACCTTATTTTCCTGCACTTGGTATTATCTATATAATCTTTGTATTTCGATGAGTCTAATTGAATTGCTGCAAGAGAGGCTTTGAAAAGCGACGCAGTCATATATGCCTGGTCCCACAAAGTGACATCGTTTATAGGAAATCGAGAATCGCTTAAGAGGTGTGAATACCAGTTCTTGACCTCTTCAAAAACAAAATTTCTTATTTCTATCCAATCATCATCTGAAAAATCCTCTGGTTTTCTTGGTATTGAACTTATCATCTTCCATAGATTTTTAAAAAAACAAATTCTTTGCTTATCAAGCATTTCTTCTTTTACTTCTTCTTTAAATGAGCCAAATGCATTAGAAATCCATAGATTTTTAAGCTTTTGTTTCTCTAGAGGTTCTCCTTTGTCGATTCCGGAATTTACATTTTCGCATCCATGGAATAATATATTTTTGACAAAATTTATGACATTGAGAGGCCGCTTTTTTTCAATACCATCGCCGTATACAATATCTGAAAGAAGTAAATCTTTTTCTAGGCCAACTTTGGTATTGTAGAAAAAATCAGGAAAGTCTTCATTTATCCGTTTTAAATCTTCTTTAAATCTGCTTAAATTGGGGTCTTTATTATCTGTATAATAATCTCTGTACCCAGTAAAAATTGGATATCCATATTCTGCTTCAAACGCCTTTGCATTGATGTTAAAATAATCACTCCAATGTTTGAAATTAATATGTGTCTTCCCAAGGTTAAATAAAAGTGCTCCTATCTCTGCTTTTATTATTTCCGTCTTATTCTTTTTAAGTTTTTCTAAATCCAAACTACCCACTACCCTTCCACCTTACATATTCAAGTAGCATATTGTGTCTTTCTCTACTATGCAAGCCTTTCCCCAACCATATTTGCTTTTTGCGCCTATTCCTTCTTCCTCAAAAGAATATTGGATAAGAGTTTTTATAATCTCATAGTCATTATTTACTTGATCTTTTAACTCTTTAAATGGCAGCATTACTGCATCATAAGGTATATATATAAATTGAAAAATGCCTTCTGTGCCTTGTGGAACTACTTCAAAATAAATAGGAAAAGTCCCAGCTTTTGTATTTCTATTGTGCGGATTTATCACTTCTAGATCTAACCGGTTAAAATACGTTGGGTAGAACACTCCTCTACCTTTTTTAGTTTTAATTGTTTCAATATTATCTTCGAAATATTGCCATATTTGCTCCTTTATACTCTTACCTTCTTTGCTGAATATAAGATTTATCCCTAACTCTTCTAATGCATATTTTACAACTTTAGAAGTAAGATCGATTTCGTAAGCGCTTGTTTCTATTTTGTTTTTGGAGTTTTTTTCATTTTTTACATAGTCATCAATTGCTTTTTCGATCTTGCGGAATTCTTCCGAGCCTGTACCAAAAATCCTTAAAATGCTTTGAAAATATCGGATAGCTTCTACTTCTTGATTTTTATCCATGAGTTCAGCTAACTTTTTTGAAGCTGTTTTCAGAAGCATCCCTTTCCATCCAGCTCCTCTTACCATCGGAACTTTCCATATTTTCTCTTTTAATATCGGGTTGTCAATTATATAAAAGTCCTCCATATCGCGCGAAAAATAAGGGGCTTGTAAAATAAATCTATACTGAAGCCCAAAGGAACCTGGTATAAGAGATTTAATGTAATCTCTATAGCCCCCTAACCAACTTGGAGAAAATCTTTGTATATGATAGTATAAAAACAGGGGGTTAACTTAAATGACAAGAAAACAATACACAGAAG
>NZ_MPPE01000056.1:0-1036 GCF_001896645.1 Tepidanaerobacter sp. EBM-49 | reverse complement strand
TGGGAAGACTGCGCCTAACCCGGTATTGACAACGATGAAATATTTTAAAGATGAATATATGGCACATGTAGTTGAAAAAAGATGCCCCTCAAAGGTATGTAAAGGCCTTGGCCAACTTGCTATTGACCCGGATAAATGTCGCGGCTGCGGAAAATGCAGGAAAGTATGTCCTGCATCAGCTATTGAAGGCAGAACGAGGGAACCTCATAAAATTGACATTACACGATGCTTGCGGTGTCTTGCATGTGTAGATGCATGCCCCTTTGATGCCATAAGGGAGGAATAAGCCATGGAAAAGACTATGAAAATAAACGGAAAACAAGTGTCGTTTACTGGTGAAGCAAATCTCTTGGAAGTAATACGAAAAGCCGGTATTGAGCTTCCAACTTTCTGCTATCATTCAGAGCTTTCGGTATATGGTGCATGCAGGATGTGTCTGGTAGAAGACGATAACGGCAGAATAATGGCAGCATGCTCAACCCCGCCTCGCCCCGGAATGTCTATCAGGACTCATACAGAAAGGCTAATACGTCAGAGAAGGGTTACTTTAGAACTTTTGCTGGCAAACCACGATAGAGAGTGCACAACCTGTGTAAAGAGCGGCAACTGCCGCCTGCAGGAATTGGCAAACATCTTAGGAATTGGGGAAATACGATTTGGACAGAAAAACGGTAGGCTGCCTATAGACGATTCAAGCCCTGCTATAGTAAGAGATCCAAACAAGTGCATCTTATGCGGAGATTGTGTTAGAATGTGCGAAGAAGTACAAGGCGTAGGTGTGCTGGGTTTTGCATATAGAGGTAGCAATGCCAAGGTTGTGCCGCCTTTTAACAAGAATATTTCCGAAGTCAATTGCGTGGATTGCGGCCAATGTGCGGCAGTTTGTCCGACGGGAGCGCTGACAATAGCATCACATATGGAAAAGGTGTGGTCTGCTCTTCACGACCCACAAAAAACAGTAGTAGCTCAGATTGCTCCGGCTGTAAGAGTTTCCCTTGGAGAAGAATTCGGCTTAAAACCCGGTACCCCTGCAACC
>NZ_MPPE01000048.1:0-40261 GCF_001896645.1 Tepidanaerobacter sp. EBM-49 | reverse complement strand
GTCGCGGATGGCTCACCATTTGTGGCCCCGTGGTCAAGTGGTTAAGACATCGCCCTTTCACGGCGGTATCAGGGGTTCGAATCCCCTCGGGGTCACCATAAGATTGACAAAACATGGTGGCGGTTTTATAATATATTTAGTGGGCGGAAATAGCTCAGCGGTAGAGCATCGGCTTCCCAAGCCGAGGGCCGCGGGTTCAAATCCCGTTTTCCGCTCCAAATATGACACAGATAGGTTTTTGGAGATTATAATTTTTCCAAAAACCTTTATTTTTTAAGTATGTCGAGTACGCTTCTCAGAGACTTTTTACACCGTTTAGAAAATTGTATCCTTACAGAAAAATTGAAGCTCTTACTGCAAAAAAAAAGAAAAAAATTTTAAATTAGAAGAAGGATATTTGATTTTTATGTAGAATATAATATGGTGTGTTTGTTACAAATATATTACAAAAGTATTAAATAAATATTACTATAATGTAAGGAAGGGATGGAACTATTTAGTGCCTTTGCTTGCATGTACCGGTGAAAGTGTGGCTTATATTCTTTTGCTGTGTACAAAAAAGAAAGGAGTGGGTGAATGGAAACGTCTAAACTTAAAGAACTTTTTCTTAAGGTAAAGACCGACAAAAGGAAAAAAATGCTCTTCATAGCCGGATGCACAGCTATTGTAGTATTGCTTTTTGTAGCAGCAATTTTTAGTCGTTCGGTGATTGAGGTGAGTGTAAATGGGCAGACACTGGGAAATCTGCAAAGCTATCAAAAACTAAATGAAATCAAGGAACAATTAGAGAAAAAATATGAGGAAAAACTCGGAACGGAAGTAAAATTTGCAGATGAAATAAAAGCCTTGCCGGTAAAAGCCATTGGGAAAAAGCTCGATTCTGACGATGAGATGATGAAAAAGCTGGAATCAGCCTTAACTTATAAATTAAAAGCTGTAGCAATTGAAGTTGGAGAAAAAGAAGTGGCGATTGTAAAGGATAAAACCACGGCTGAATCAGTGTTAAATCAGGTAAAACAGTACTACATAAGCCAGACGCCGGGAGAATTAGTGAAAGCTGAAATAGCCGAAAAAGTAAATTTTACAGAGAAATTTGTAGAACCTAAAGCACTGCTTAGCGCAGAGGATGCAAAAAATCTGATTCTAAAAGGCGCAATAGAAATCAAAACATATGAAGTTGTTGAAGGCGATAGCCTTTGGTCTATATCTCAAAAAGAAAAAATACCACTAGATGATTTGATTAAAGCAAATCCTCAGCTAAAATCTGAAGACGAATTAGCTCTTGGCGATAAAATTAACTTGACTGAAGTCAAACCACTGCTAAATGTTACAGTGGTAAAGAAGATTACATATAGTGAGGCCATACCTTATGAGACTGAAGTGCAAAAAGATAGCACAATGTGGACATGGGATCAGAAGGTAAAGCAGGCCGGGGAAAATGGTACTAAAGAAATTGCAGCAGAAGCTGTCTTTAAAAACGGTGTCAAAGTTTCTCAAACCGTTATCAGTGAAAAGGTCGTAAAAGAACCTGTAAACCGCATAGTGGCTAAAGGCACAAAGGCAGAGGTTGCATTCCGTGGAAGCGGAAGATTTTCATGGCCGGTGGTAGGACAGATAAGCTCACCATATGGATACAGAGGCAGTGAGTTTCATACAGGTATTGACATCGCTAAAAGCAGCGGCTCCCCTGTATATGCTTCAAATGGCGGAACGGTAACTTTTGCAGGCTGGAGCGGAGGTTATGGAAACCTTGTTATAATAAACCATGGTGGCGGAATTGAGACTTATTATGCTCACAATAGTTCAATTACTGTATCAGTAGGCGAGCAAGTGCAAAAAGGGCAGCAAATTGCAAGAGCGGGCTCTACCGGAAGAGCTAGCGGAAGCCATGTACATTTTGAAATTCGTATAAACGGAAGCTCGGTAAATCCTTTAAATTACTTAAATAAGTAGTAATTTTTAAGCAAGTGCCTCCTAAATTATATTCATGCTGCGTTATATAAATCTATAGCCGCTTTTTACTTATCATATTATCATATATGTTAAGTAAGCCGAAACATGTTTTTGTTTATGCAAAGACGTTAGCATAAGAGTATCACTTGCTCTAAACAACAAGAAATATATCAAAATACAATAACACAAAAAGATAACAAGCAATAGAATAAATTTGAAATACAATAAAGAATTAAGCAATCGACAAAATCTAAAAGAAAGGGCTGCTGCCATCATGCAGCCCTATTTCTGTTATAAGGCCAAATTTAAGATTCCTCATTTACTATACTTTATTTGGAACGACAGACTGTTTTGTTGAGTGCATAATGATGACAAATTATGTAATATTACCTTGAGCCAAAGCATACAATATCATTATAAGCAGCAGCGTATATTGCCATCTTGAGCAGTCAGCGAATAATTGACACTAATGCTGCTGATTTTGAGATAGTGCATAGCATCATACTAAGCGGCTGTACATGGTGTTATTACAAACAGTAGCATATAACGCTGTACCAAGCGGCAGTGATAGGTCTATTATTAGAACATTTTTATTCAAAAGCCTTGGCACGATTTTTGCAATTATATATTTTTACAAGGCTTATGATGAGACTTTAGCAAACCTCCTGCAAGATTCCTATTTTTTATGGGCAATTGTTAGTTTAAAGACTTTTAGAAGGTGTATTATTTATGGGTTTAAAAGAAGAATTACTGGAATATTTAAGAAATGAGACTGAAAAATTTAATATCAAAAGGCCCTCAATCGGCTTAACTGCAAATTATATAGCAGACGTTTTTAAAGTAAAGAGAAATACAATAAGCCACTATCTAAATCAGTTGGTAAAAGAGGGAAAGGCTTTGAAGATAAATACCAGGCCCGTCTATTTCTTGAATCGGGCGGTGTTTGAATCAAAGTTTTACCCGCTGCCCACTAACATTCTTGAAAGCTTTCAAGAACTGGAAGATCTTAAACCTGTCAAAGAGCAGGAAACTGACGTTTTTGATGAGCTAATTGGTGCAGACGGCAGCCTTAAAAAAGCCATTACTCAAATCAAGGCATCGGTGCTTTATCCGGGCGGTCTGCCTATAATTTTATGCGGACCTACAGGCGTCGGAAAAAGTTTTACAGCAGAACTTATCTATAAATATTGTTTAGAAAAAAATATACTGCCAAAAAATGCACCCTTTGTAAGCTTTAACTGCGCTCAATACGCAAACAACCCCGAGCTTTTGTCGAGTAATTTGTTTGGCTATGTAAGAGGAGCATTTACAGGGGCAAACACAACAAAAGACGGTATGCTGGCGGCAGCCGACGGCGGCATACTATTTTTAGACGAGGTTCATCGATTAAATGCAGAAGGGCAGGAGAAGCTCTTTACGCTTATGGATCAGGGAGTTTACCGAAGAATGGGAGAAAGCGACTCATGCCATCGGGTAAATGTTAGATTGATATTTGCCACCACCGAAGAACTGGAAAAAAACTTTTTAAAGACTTTCCTCCGCCGCATTCCTATACGTATAACAATCCCGAGTCTGGATGAGCGGGGAGAGGCTGAAAAAGAGCAGTTTGTGTATATGTTTTTAATAAATGAAGCAAAAAAGGTTCATTTGCCGATACGAATAACAAATCGGGCAATGGAAGCACTGACGCGCCATCGTTATACTGGGAATATGGGCGAACTTAAAAATACAATAAAATATATTGTGGCGGCATCCCTTGTTAAATCTCAAAACTTGGGAGAAGTTAGAATTACCATACAGGATTTGCCGGCAAACATAATAGAGGATAGCCTAAACTACAGTGATACAAAATTAAAAAATTCAAAGGAAATCATTATTGATGAAAACTCAACGCTTGAAAAATTATATGAGCTCAATACTTCCCACCTAAAATGTATTAAAGACACCTACGAAAAAATTCTTTCGCTTTTTGCTAATTCTAAGGAAAAAGGATTTTCCCCGGAGTATTTTCAAGAAAATCTCATTAACGAGGTAAACGCCCTTCTTGACAACCTGATATTCAACAATACTCAGCAGGAACAGGGCACAATGCTAAAACTCATGATAGCAAACGTTCAAGAAGCCCTTGAATACCTTAAGAAAAACTATGGAATAAAATTTAATGGCAACAGTATATATGCGATAGCTCACTTTTTATACTATAAAGGCAATAATTCCATTCACTGGTCAAAAAGGCAGGAACAGTTAATAAATCAGTTAATAGAAAGCATCAAGCCATTATACAAATTTGAGCAGACGTTGGTGAAATACCTGGAAACTATCTTGGAAAATAAAGTGGATGTTAAACTTGACAAACTTGATAAGGTCTTTCTTTGGATATATTTAAGAAACCTGAAAGTCGCAGAGACTCCTCAAAAAATTAAAGCCGTAATTCTAGCTCATGGATATGCTACTGCCAGTAGTATCGCAAATGTTGTAAACAGGTTACTTGGAAAAAATATCTTCGAACCTTTTGATATGCCAATTGACATTTCAGTTGAAGAAATTGCTGCAAAAGTATTGGATTACATTAAAGACACTGATGTATCAAAAGGACTTATAATACTTGTTGATATGGGCTCACTAAAGGATATATATCAGGAGTTTAAAGACCAAGTAAAAGGCCCTATAGCGATTATAAACAACGTGTCAACTCAGATGGCGCTTTATCTGGGCAGCATGTTGGACAAGGAACTGTTCTTGGAAGAAATTGTAGAAAGGCTCAAAACAGAAAACCAAATTGAATATAAGATAATTTATCCTAAAAGAAAAAAGGAAGATGTTATTATCACTTCATGCCAAACAGGGATAGGCACCGCGCTGCAAATTCAAAAACTATTAGAAGACAGTATACCGCAAGAGCTGGGCATCAAAATCTTGGCCCACGATTATAATGCACTAAGGGAATCCGGCATGAATGAAGCAATATTTAAAGTGTATAATGTACTTGCGATTATAGGGACAGCGGATCCGGGCATCAAAGAAATACCATATATTTCCCTTGAAGAGCTTATCGCAGGAGACAGTGAAGAAAAAATTCGAAAAGTCTTAAAACCGGCGGTAGGCGAAGAAGAACGCCTTTCTGAGATCAATAAAAATATTGTCAGAAATTGTTCTCTGGAACGCGTCATAGATTCGCTTACAATACTCGACTGCAACAAAATTTTGTCGGAAGTTGAGGAATTCGTAAATCAACTAGAAGTTCGCTTAAAGCGGCGAATTTCAAATGAAAGAAAAATTGGACTTTATGTTCATGTAAGCTGTCTTGTGGAAAGACTCATTCGCAGACAGCCCATTGAAACATATAAAAATATAAATAACTTTGAACAGTGTCAAAAAGAAATGATAAAAATCATCAAAGAATCTTTTAGTGTCATAGAACAGACATATAGTGTCAAAATAAATACTGCGGAAATCGGCTATATATGCGATTTCTTAACGGCCGAGGTTTAAAATAAAAGGCGTACCGGTAATTGGTACGCTTTTTGCATTATATAAAGTATAAAAGCAATAAAAATTTTGACATATAAATTGTTAAACTTACCAAAAATCTTAGGAGGAATTAAACAAATGGAAAAAATTAAGAAACTGCAGAAATTTGATTATGAAAAGTACTATGCAGACGGAAAAGCATCATATGAAAAAAGAGGACAAATTGAAGAAATTGCTGACAAAATTCATGAAAGAGGCTACTCCAACATTTTTTTGGTCGGAATAGGAGGCACATGGGCTGAATTTTATCATCTAAAATATATTTTTAACAGATATTCTGATTTAGACGTTTACCTTGAAAATGCTGCTGAATTAAATGTAATTGGAAACAGAAAGTTAACAAAGGAGTCCATTGTCATAACTTCCAGTTCTTCAGGTGATACTAAAGAAATAGTAGAAGCGACGGCATGGATGAAGGAAAAAGGCATAGAAGTCATTGCCTTTGCAAAAGAAGGCTCTCCTGTTGCTGCAAATTCGACTTATGTAATAAATTCAGAAGCTGCAGATTGTGAAGATGCTTACTTATTATTCCAGATACTTGGATTGCGACTTATGTATAAAAGAGGGGAGTTCCCCAAATATGAAAAATATATCGACCAGTTAAAGAATCTGCATACGAACTTAGTGCGGATTAGGGAAGAAGCAGATGACAAGCTGTTTGACATAGCGCAAAAATATTATAAAGAACCATATAACATATTTGTTGGATCAGGGATTTTGTGGGGAGAGGTTTATCTGTTTTCTATGTGCATATTGGAAGAAATGCAGTGGGTCAGGACGAAATCTGTGACATCAGCTGACTTTTTCCATGGGACACTAGAACTTGTTGAAAAAGGCGTACCGGTATTTTTACTAAAAGGTGAAGATGAATGCCGCAAATTAGATACCCGAGTAGAGAACTTTGCACAAAAGTTTACCGATAAACTGGTAGTAATAGATACCGCAGAATATGCATTGGATGGTATAGATGATGAATTTAGAGTTTTAGTATCTCCTATGATTACAAGCGCACTGCTTACCGAAAGACTTGCAAGACACTATGAAACATTTACAAAACACAACCTTAAATACCGCCGCTACTACCGCCAAATAGAGTATTAAAGATTTATTTACTGAAATAGGAGACCTGCTAGCACCTCCTTGCGAAAGCTGAACAACGGCCGTTGCATATCTTACAAAGAATTGAGCTGAGTCTATATATGAACAACTATCATTTATGTGCGATGAATTGCCATTATCGTTTTTATCAACTTGAAAGCTTTTTTCGCTGTGCCAGCAGGCTTGGATTTAAACATGTGGAAATTTGGACGGCGCCGCAACATTTCTTCATGGATTACCAACAATATGAAGACCCTGACAAATTGATAGGACTTGCAGAAAAATTTAATGTAAGAATTTCCTGCATTTGCCCTGAACAGACAAATCCAAAACCAAACAATATAGCAATAAAGGATAAAGAAGGGCAAAAAAGAGTTCTTCGATATTTTAAGAATGCAATAGATGTAAGCAAAACTGTAGGAGCAAATAAAGTGGTTATTACCAGCGGATGGGCATTTTATGATGAAGATGTTAAAACAGCAAAGGACAGAAGCATAGCAATGCTGAAAGAAATAAGCAATTATGCAGCATCAAAAGATGTATATCTTGCAATGGAAGCACTGCAAAAAGGGGAATCCACTATTGCCAACACGTCACTGGATTTAAAGGAGATAATCAAAGAAGTCGGAAACAATCATTTAAAGGTTTGCCTGGACTTAGGCGCTATGGCAGGAGCTGATGAAACTATAGAAGATTATTTTAGAGTATTTCACGAAGATATTATCCACTGTCATTTTGTTGACGGAAATCCTACAGGGCATTTAGCATGGGGAGACGGCAGTCGGGATATGGAAGAAGATTTAAAGGTTTTTGACATTTTTAACTACAGTGGTTTTTTATCTTTGGAATCTGCCAATGACAGATACTTTCAAGAACCTTTTGCCGCTGATAAAAAAACAATGACCATATATAAAAATATCAAGAAGGGGAAAAGCAAATGCGCAAGTATATCATAGCATCTCACGGAAGATTTGCAGAAGGAATTTATGAAAGCGTCGTAATGATAATTGGAAAACAAGATAATGTTCAAATTTTAAATTGTTACACCGACGGCACGGATACCAAGCTGCTTATCGAAAACGCCATGGCTTCAATATCTGATGAAGATGAAGTCGTTGTAGTAACCGACATATTCGGCGGCAGTGTCAACAATGAGTTTATGAAATATTTAGGAAGACCCAATTTTCATTTGATTGCCGGTATGAATCTTCCATTGCTAATTCAACTCTTTCTGTCCCAAAATGAAAATACAGAAGAAATGATTAAAGAAATTTTAAGCGATGGTGGAGCAAATCCCAAATACTGCAATGAAATTCAAGAAAGTGTCAGCTATGCTAAAAAAGACGATGATTTTTAGGAGTGATATTTATGATCAAATTGCTTAGAGTTGATCACCGCCTGCTTCACGGTCAAGTGACTTTTTCATGGGTAAACGGCATCGGCGTAGATTGTATCTTAGTAGCAAGTGATGTTGCGGCAAATAGTGAAGTTTGGAAGACTACCCTAAAATTAAGCAAACCTCCAGGCTGCAAGCTAGTCATAAAAAATATGGCTGATGCCATTGAATCACTAAACAGCGGTGTTACTGACAAATATAAACTTATGATAATTGTTCAAACCATAGCAGATGCGAAAATGCTGGCAGACAACTGCCCTTCGGTAAAGAGCATAAATCTGGGCAATACCAAGGAATCTCCTGAAACAAAGCAAATAAGTAAGCAGATTTTTGTAACAGATGAAGAAATAGAAATGCTTAAGGAACTTATAGGAAGGGGAATTGAAGTAGAAATCCGAGCACTGGCAGATGATAAAAAGGTATACGCTAAAAATCTAATATAACAAAGGGGAGGTATTTACATGCTGATAAAGGCCATACTAATCGGTTTGGTTTCTGCATATGGCGTATTCGATTATCAGTTAGGAACATTATACTGCTTTAGGCCTATCGTCCTTGGGCCTCTGGTAGGATTAATTTTAGGAGATTTGAAGAGCGGCATTATTATAGGCGCAAATATCGAACTTATGTTTATGGGCGCTATATCAGTGGGAGCGTACATACCCCCTGATGTTAACGTAGGAGGCGTGCTGGCCACTGCTTTTGCAATTTCCATGGGTAAGGGACCCGAAACGGCACTGGCGCTTGCTATGCCAATAGCCCTTTTATCCCTTGCAATTGCTAATTTCTTAAATGCAATTTTGCCGGTATTTTTGAAGATTGCCGATGATTCTGCGGCAAAGGGTTCTATCAAAGGTATTGAGCTTTGCCACTGGGGTTACGGAATGGCCTTTGTAGTAGAAAAATTCTTATTGGTATTTTCGGCATTCTATTTTGGGGCAGATGTTATGCAAAACATACTTAACAGCATTCCTCAAGTGTTTATTGATGGTATGAGCATAGCGGCGGGAATACTGCCTGCAATGGGATTTGCAATGTTGATGAACATGATCTTGAACAAAAAACTTATTCCGTTTTTCTTTCTAGGTTTTCTCCTGTCTTCATATCTGCATATGCCGGTATTAGGTGTAACGATAGCCGGAGTTATACTTATTGTAGAAAAATTCGGCTTGCTGGAAGGAAGAAGACCTGCAGCAGCCGGGGAATACGGTGGGGAGGTTGATTCTGATGATGACTTCTGAGGAAATAAAGATTGCAGACAACACAAGTCAAGTTTCAAAAAAGGATTTAATAAAAATGGCTGTAAACCACGGCGCGTTAGGTATGGAATTTTCCTGGAATTATCCTCGACAGATGCATCTTGCCTTTTGCTTGATGATAAATCCATTCTTGAAGAAGTTTTACAAAAACGACAAAAAGGGATATGCTGATGCCCTAACAAGACATATAGCTTTTTTCAACATCACTCCGCAGCTTGCTCCATTTGTAGGCGGTGTGGCGGTTTCCATGGAGGAAAAGATTGCAAAAGGAGAAATGGAGCCTGAGTCGGTAAACGCTGTAAAAGCAGCATTGATGGGACCGCTTTCCGGAATCGGCGATTCGATATTTTTAGGGTGTATCCGCGTTATAGCGCTGGGCGTGGGACTTTCTCTTGCGATGCAGGGCAATATTTTAGGCCCGATTCTCTATGCTCTAATATACAATATACCGGCATTTCTGGTACGTATTTTCGGAGCAGTGGGCGGCTATGAACTTGGAATGAAATATCTGCAAAAAGCCCAAGAGACCGGCGCGATGGACAAACTCGTATATGCTGCGGGAATTCTAGGTATTATGGTAATAGGAGCTATGTCCAACAGTATGGTGTACACAACCCTTGGCTTAAAGATTGGCACTGGCGAAGCAGCTACTACTTTACAGGAAATTTTAGACAGTATACTTCCGGGAGCGCTGGGATTAGGAGCCACTTGGCTGTTTTACTGGCTTTTGAAAAAGAAGGTAAGCCCCATGGTGCTTATCATTGGCACAATTATAGTAGGCGTTCTCGGCGCATATCTTGGAATTTTTGCAGCATAAGATTACTAGATAAGATTAAAATAGCTTTTCTAGGGAGGCTGAATGGTTCTCGTGATAAAAAATATAAATAAGTATATTGATTACATTCAAGACCCGAATGATACGTTCGAAGAATATCTAAAAAAAGCCAAAGAGTATAATGTAAGGTGCGTATTTGCAGATCCTGATGAAATAGATACTGCAAGACAGGTACTAGAAGGAACAGACATTATAATTGCAGGTGCCGTGGATTTTCCTCAAGGAAAGCTTTCTTTGAAAGATAAGCTTGCAGACTTTAAAAAATTAGCGGATTTAGGGATAAAAGAAATAGATTATGTACTAAATCAAGCACAAATTGAAAGCAGAGATTATAATAATATTTTAACCGAAATGAAAGAAATAGCAGATTTTAGCAGAACATATGGAGTAGCAGATAAGGCTATAGTTGAAATGTGCAAGCTTGACCAGGAAGCAAAAAAGAGTATTTGTGAAATTGCGCTTAAGGCAAAGCCCGCTTTTCTAAAGACATCGACGGGAAGAAGTTTTGGGGGAGCGACAGTAGAAGATGTTCGACTAATGAAGAGCATTTTAAAAGATGAAGTTAAGATAAAAGCCGCAGGCGGTATAAAAAATTATGATTTTGCCTGTGAATTAATCAAAGCAGGTGCGAATGTATTAGGTGCCAGCGCCGCCTTAGATATTATTGAAGGTGAGAGATGCGCCTCTTCATAACTTAAGATATATTAAAAGCATAAAAGGCTGCCATAAGGTTTTGACGCTAATATCGGCAGCTCTTTTCTTTATAAATTCTTCAACTGTAATATATTTGTAACATAAATGCAATACTTGTTTAATAATAATCACTTATAATAAAAATCAAGCAGTCAGCAACAACAAACGATCCCCCCTTTTTAAATGCGGCAGAAGTGCCGCTTTTTCTTGTACGAAATTTTCTTTCGCCTTTTTTCTGCTAAATATTTTTTAGATAAGGGACATGGAAAAATGAAGAAAGCTCAAAAATAGAAGGAAAAACATAATTTTTGACGAATATAACTAATAACGGGGGTGTTTGTTCTTGAATGAAAAGATTTTAGTAGTGGATGATGAAAAGCCGATTGTGGATATTCTAAAGTATAACCTTTCTAAAGAAGGTTACAATGTTTTGACGGCTTATGACGGGGATGAAGCGATTGAAATCGCTTTAAAAGAAGATCCTGATTTAATATTGCTGGATATTATGCTGCCTAAGCAGGATGGTTTTTCGGTGTGTAAAAAACTTCGGGAAAAGCTTACAAGTCCTATTCTTATGCTTACGGCGCGAGGGGAAGAAGTAGACAAGGTCTTGGGCCTTGAACTTGGAGCAGATGATTACATTACAAAGCCTTTCAGCATGCGGGAACTTATGGCGCGGGTGAAGGCGAATTTAAGACGTATGGCCTTTTCAGAGCCTGATGAAGATTCTGAAGTTATAAAGCAGGGAGACTTAGAGCTTGATTTAAAAAGCTATGTTGTAAGGAAAAACGGAAAACCCCTCGATCTTACATTTAGGGAGTTCGAACTGCTTCGCTACCTTGCTGCTCAGCCGGGTCAGGTTTTTACCCGCGAAAAACTTCTTGAAGAAGTGTGGGGTTATGAGTATTATGGTGATATACGCACTGTTGATGTTACAGTACGGCGCCTTAGGGAAAAGGTGGAAGATGACCCTGCAAATCCCGAATATATTATTACAAAAAGGGGTATAGGCTATTATTTTAAGAAGCAGTAAGGTGGTTTTGAATGTTTAAAAGCATCCAGTGGAAGCTGGTTATTATATATATAATGCTTATATTGCTGGCTATGGAGATTGTAGGAGTTTTCATGATTCAATCTATGGAAGATTATCATATCGATACTTTAACCAGCACATTGGACAATAAAGCCCAGCTAATTTGCGGCTATATAGAGCGACATTTAACACCTGTTGCCCATCCGGAAGATATAAACGATGTTATAAAAGGATTCGGCCAAGAGATGGTAATCGCAGTTTTAGACCCTTCAGCAAATATTATTACATCTACAGATGATACAAGATTTCAACCTAATACAAAACTTTTTGCCCCTGAAATAACTCAAGCTACTTTTGGGACAGCATCAAAAGACATACGCGTTGATCCTAAGAGCAAGATTGCTTATATGTACTATGCTTATCCGGTAAAAAGCGGTGGTAGTGTTGTAGGCATTATATATCTAATCGCTTCTATGAAAAGCATATACGACACCATTGCAAATACAAAGACTATTTTGCTTACTGCTACCTTGATAAGCCTAGCAGCCACGGGAATAGTTGGTTTTGCCCTCTCAAAAACGATAACAGGTCCCATACAAGAGGTTACAAAACGAGCTGCATCTCTTGCAAGCGGAGATTTTGACCAGCATATAGAAGTAAAATCTAATGATGAAATAGGAAAACTTACCGATATGTTCAACTTCCTTACAATGCGCCTAAAAGAGACCATGGAAGAAATATCGGACGAAAAAGAAAAAATGGAAGCAATTTTGCTGAACATGGCAGATGGCGTCATAGCGCTAAATAACGAGGGCGAGGTAATACACATAAATCCTGCCGCCCGGCAAATGCTTTCTCTTGATGAAACTTTTAACGGCCAAAACATTTCAGCTCAACAATTAGGAAGGATCCTTAATATTGACATGGAAAGCCTGTTGAAAAACAAGCTTAGTAACAGTGAAACCCTTATAAGCACAAATGATGCAATATTAAAGTCTATTTATGCGCCACTGAGACGAGAAAATCGCATAGTTGGACACATTTTTGTATTTCAAGATATAACGAAACAGCAGCGCTTGGAAAACATGCGCAAAGAGTTTGTGGCAAACGTATCTCACGAGCTGCGCACACCGCTTACTACAATAAAAAGCTATGTGGAAACATTGATAAGCGGTGCGATGGATGAAAAAGAGATAGCGCAGCAGTTTATGAATGTTATAAATGATGAAACAGACAGGATGACTCGCCTTGTAAACAATCTTTTAGAACTGTCCCGCCTTGACAACAAGCAGGTTAAGTGGGATATGAAGCTTATAGATGCTAAAGATGTCTTAATTAACGTGGTCAACAAGATGGATATGAATATTAAAAGAAAAAACCAAATCCTCATCGTAAATACGCCGGATAAGGTGCCGGAAATATTTGCAGACCGGGATAGAATAGAGCAAGTCTTTCAAAATATCCTCAGCAATGCTTATAAATATACTCCTGAAGGAGGAAAAATCTATCTAGATGTAGAGGCAGCAGACAATATCGTGAGAATAAAATTCAGGGATACAGGAATCGGAATACCAAAAGAAGATCTTCCACGGATTTTTGAGCGTTTTTACAGGGTTGACAAAACCAGATCCAGGGAGATGGGGGGCACAGGCTTGGGTCTTTCCATAGCAAAAGAAATCATAGAAGCTCATGGAGGCAAAATACTTATAGACAGTGAAGTAGGAGTAGGCACAACTGTTACCCTTGAAATTCCTGCAGTAGCTGCTACTCAGACGATAAAATAGGAAAGCTCATGAAAAATTCTGAATTTCTAAGTAAAAATCTTTAGAAAATCCTTCTATATTATCATACAAACAAATGTAATTTATATTTAATAGGCCTGTAACAATTCTGTAATGTTGCTAATTTAAACTAAACATAGTAGAGATAGAAAAGGGATTCAAGCCCGGCGTTTGTTTTTTATTTTGGAAAGGGAGATTATTTATGAGGAAAAAAATTGCAACAGTCATGATGGTGTTTATTGCTGTTTTGATGCTATTTTCTCCCGCAGCTAAAGCAGATGAAGTGAAAAATTTTATTAATTTAAGCGAGCCTAAAGACAATTATATGACATCTGCAGGCAAAGTTTTGGTTAGCGGAGAAACCGTGCCAAATTCAAAAGTAGTGGTCCTCATAAACGGCAAGCAAGACCCGAAAGAACTTTCGGTTGGCGCAGCAGGCATTTTTGTAACCCAAGTATCAATTTCATCTAAAGAGAACATTATTACCGTTAAGGCCTCATTTCCTTCGGGAGATACAGAAACGGTTTCGCGCAAGGTTTACAAGCTTGAAAAAGGGCAAGAGTTGCCGGAACTTGGCTCCCTTATACAGACTCTCAAATCATTCCTTATTTTAAAATAAAAAAGGCGGTGTTGCCATTGTCGAGGGATTCTATCCTAGGCTGGAGTCTTATCCTGCTTGTGGCCATCAGCCTTTTTCTTTCTTTTAACATTTGGTCGAAAGTTCCCGGCCATTTGCCCTCTGCAAAAACCATTCAAAATACTCAGGAAGTAACAGATCTTTTAACTCCTATCAAGCCTGAAAAAATCTTGGTATATCTGGGCGATTCTTTTACTACAGTTCTAAAACCATCTTCATATTTCTATGATAAAACCTGGGATGCTTCAAAAAAACTAATTGCTCTATCTTTAACTGCGGCTCCGGAAGAAGTGGATTTAGCAAAACAAGATTATTTTATCCACAAAAATGGTATGGAAGTCGTATTTCCTGTACCGCTGCCGATGTCATTTATAAGGCAGCTTTTTGATATTAGCCCAGGTGAAGTATCAGGTTCGGAAGAAAAACTTATTCGTTCGTTTTTAGTTATAAGGGATAAAGAACTTATGTGCTATTTGATAGATAGCAGCGGAAATTATTATAAGATTGGACAAGTTCCCGATACTGCCGAAGTAGACGCTCTTATTAAAGAAATAAATGACTCCGATCCTCCTATGTATGCAAAACTTACCGCAGGTGTAAACTTGAAAGTTGACGGAGAGGTGTATGTTTCACTTTTGCCGTATGAGCTTCCTACGTATTCCTTTAAAAGGGAACCTATTGCCGAAGAAGATATTGCATCTACATTTTTTGCAGATTTTTCTATAATCAGAAGAATTGAGGAAAGGGACGGCACCATAATATATACCGATGGTCAGCAAGGGCTTAGAATTTATAGCGATGGCCGTATCGAATACAATTTTCCTGCGCCTACAGAGCAAAAAAAAGGCTCAAGCTTGTATGAAGCCTTCAAGACAGCAATAGATTTTATAGTATCTCACGGAGGCTGGCCGGAAGGATGCTACCTGGCATCCTATGAAATGCCCGGCAAGACACAGAAAGATTCCTCTTATACTTTCAATTTCAGGCTTAGAGTGGGAGGACTTAATGTTGTAAACTCGGGAGACTATATCAAAGTAACTGTTGAAGATAACCAGGTAAAGTATTATTATAGAGAAGTAACATGGCTGATAAAACAAGAAGGCATTAAAGACCTTATGACTCCTGTAGAAGCATTAAATACTGCGGTTGCTACGAAAAATATAAAGACATTAAGCGACATTTATCCCGGTTATATGGCAGAAAGCAATATCCTAAAACCTGTGTGGATTGTTAAAACTGGAGACCTGGAGGTTATTATACAAGACCTTTCGGAGTGATTTTTTTGGATTGGAAAAGAGCAATAAGTATTCTTGTAGTATCTTTTATAGCCCTCAATATATTTTTGGCAATTAATTTGTATAGACAGGGTAAGTCTGCTGATGAATTTAGTCTTACACCGGGCCAACAGGAAGAAATAAAGAAATTTCTAAGAGAGAAAGGGGTTGACCTAAGGGTTGAAAGTTTAAAGGAAGGTCGGCCTCAATCTTTGCTTGAGGTAAGTTTTGAAAAAGTAGATGAAGAAGAAGTGCTGAAGAATTTTTTTGGTGAAAAAGAGATTCCAAAAGTTATTGAAGTTCAGGATAGTAGAAAATATACCTTAGAAAATCAACAGCTTATAGTGGCAGATAACGGATTTATAACATATTTTAACAATAACGAAGAAGTTATATGGCCGAATCTTACAAGAGAACAAGCAGAAAAGGAAGCTGAAGATTTTATTAAGAAGCGGGCAAAAATTACAAAGGGAGCAGTCCTTGACAAGGTAACATACGATAAGGAAAGCGGCGGCTACCTATGCGAATATGTGCGCTACTATGACGGCTTTTTCATTGACAACAGTTATATCACAGTGCTTGTTACCCCATCCGGCATTAAAACATACTATCAATGTTGGCTCAAGCCTTTAGGATATGTAGGCAAAAAGCGTGGTGTAATTTCACCTCTCATAGCTATTATGAGAGTTATAAACGAAGAGGAAACGGTGACTTTTCCTGTTGCAATAGTGGCGGTAAAACAAGGCTATTATTCAAAAATCTATGACGCAAACAGATGGCAAATGCCGCCGGTATGGAAGATAGAATCAGAAAATGGACAAGTCTATTATGTAAATGCTTACACAGGAGAAATGGAGCAATAAAGTTCTACTTTCCTAACAACACTTTATACTATCTGAAGGGCAGCACTATTATAAAATTTATTACCCGGGGAATAAAAAAATTAATTAAAATGGAGGCTTGCAATGAAAACAAAGATTTATTTTGCCGATGCCAGAGTAAAAACTTATGATTATAAGAATAGTTTTGTAGCAAAATTCGAGCAGATTTTAAATATGATTGATTTTAAAGAGTTTATAAATGAAGGGGATTATGTAGCCGTAAAGACACACTTTGGGTCGCAAGGCGCCCATAGAATTGTGCGGCCTATTTTTTTAAGAAAAGTGGTAGATAAAATCAAAGAAGTAAACGGCAAACCTTTTGTTACGGATACCGTAAGAATTCCCGGGCTGGAATATCTGGATGTAGCAAATATGGAAGGCCTGAATCATCTTTCTGTAGGAGCACCGGTAATTTTAGCAGATGGTATATTTGGAAGGGATCAGGTAAAAGTAAAAAGTGGGCCCTTTTTAAACGAAATAGGGGTAGCTTCTGCTATATATTATGCGCCTGCTATGGTGGTGGTATCTCACTGCAAAGGCCACGTAGAATCCGGGTTTGGCGGTGCCATCAAAAACCTTGGCATGGGAGGAATAAGCTGTAAAGCGCCCTGCAGTGAAGCCGAAAGAGGCAGAATACATATTACAGAAAATAAGCGTATAGAGTGGATTGAAAGTAAATGTATCCGCTGTATGCACTGTGTGGATGTCTGCCCCCATCACGCAATAGACCTTATTGACAATAAAATAGTAATTAATGATGAAAAATGCACAAAATGTGGTCGCTGTACTAGAGTCTGCGAACAAAAGGCCCTTTTTATACCGGATAAAAACGAGGACTTTCAGGCGCGGCTTGCGGAATCGGCTCATGCTGTGGTATCCACCTTTAAAAAGGGCAGAATTTTGTACATCAATTTTATTACCGAAGTTCAACCTGAATGTGATTGTATGCCTCTTGCTGACACACCCATTGTCCAAGACCAGGGTGTTATGGTATCCTTTGATCCCGTAGCTATCGACCAGGCAACAATTGATATGATAAACGGAGCCCAACCTTTACCTCAATCTAAAGCAGCAGATAAAGACGTAAAATATGGAGAACCGATTTTAAAAGCAGTAACGGGCAAAGATGCTCAATTGCATATTGATGCAGCATATAAACTCGGCATGGGAAATAAAGAATACGAATTTATAACAATTGATGAAAAAGAAGAAAGTGAAAAAGTTGAGCCGGATACAAAAGGCTAAGTAAGGTCAATGAGGCAATTCCTTTGGCTTTTATAAGCGATGGCAGTCCGATGATATACTTAAATCTATATAGCCGTCTAAACTCTACATGAGTATAGGCGGCTTTCTAATTATTGTTGACAAAAACACTTTTACACTTTATCATATTAACGTAATGAAGTAGAATTTTTAGGTGTGAAATTAAAAAAAGAGGGGAAGGATACAATGAAAAAAGGTTTTAAAATCGGAATCGTAGTAATACTTGTTTTAATTTTGGGCATGCTTTCTCTTGCAGGGTGTTCGAGCAATAATGCAGCATCAAATACAGATGATAATAAAGCTTCTCAAGAAAAGGAAAGCCAACAGGCTGGTGCAAGCGAAGATTCTTTTGACAAGATAAAACAAGTGGGCAAAGTTGTTATGGGACTTGACGATACATTTGCGCCTATGGGCTTTAGGGATCAAAATAATGAAATCGTAGGTTTTGATGTAGATCTTGCCAAAGAAGTATTTAAACGTAATGATTTGGAATTAGTACTTCAACCCATAGATTGGTCTATGAAAGAATCAGAACTTAATGCAGGAAATATTGATATGATTTGGAATGGATATACGATTACAGAGGAACGAAAAGAAAAAGTGGCATTTTCAAAGCCCTATCTTGACAATAGACAAGTAATTGTTGTGCTTAAAGGTTCTGATATTAAAAGCAAGAACGATCTTGCCGGCAAAAAGGTAGCGGCACAGACCGGTTCTAGTGCTGTAGATGCTATGAATACTGAACCTGAATTAGTGAAGTCTTTTGACGGAGGAGGACCTGTGCTTTTTGACACAAACAACGAAGCCTTTATGGACTTAGAGGCAGGGAGAGTTGATGCTGTAGTCGCTGATGAAATCCTTGCACGCTACTATATCAAACAAAAAGGTTCAGATAAATACGTAATTCTTGATGAAGACTTTGGAAAAGAACAGTATGGGGTAGGCTTTAGGAAACAAGATAAAAAGCTTTTGGAAATGGTCAATAATACACTTGATGAAATGAAAAAAGATGGAACCTATGAAACTATATACAAAAAATGGTTTGCAGAATAAAGAAACAGGAAACCGGTAATAGCTTTGTAGGACAATACAAGAAATCATCACAAAAGTAAAGGAAAATTATCATGCTTGAATACATTTTAATACTTATGCCGGCTTTACTTTCAGGGCTCGAAGTAACTTTAAAGGTATTTTTCTTTACGCTTATTCTTTCTATTCCTTTAGGGATTTTAGTGGCATTGGGAAGACTTTCTAAGATTAAACCTTTAGTGCTGTTGATGGAGCTTTACATCTGGGTTATGCGGGGAACACCATTGCTTTTGCAGATAGTAGTAATATTTTTTGGACTGCCTATTATCGGCATAACTTTTGACAGGTTCCCCGCTGCTATCCTGGCATTTGCTCTAAACTACGCGGCATATTTCGGTGAAATCTTTAGAGGTGGTATTGAGGCTATTGATAAAGGACAATATGATGCGGCAAAAGTCCTTGGATTTAGCCCGCGGCAAACTTTTGTAAGGATTATACTTCCCCAAATGATAAAAATTGTTTTGCCGTCAATTGCAAATGAAGTAATAACACTTGTGAAGGATACATCCCTTGTATATGTAGTAGGACTTGGAGAGCTTTTGCGCGCAGGAAAGATAGCATCGAACAGGGATGCTTCTCTGGTGCCTCTTATTGCGGTGGGATTTTTCTATTTAGCTTTGACAGCTATACTTACATTTGTTTTTCAAAAGTTAGAGAAAAGATATTCATATTTTCGATAAGGGGAATTAAATTATGGCAGTTCTTAGTGTAGAGGGCCTTTATAAAAGCTTTAAAGGCAAAGCTGTATTAAAAGATATAACTTTTCAACTTGCTCAAAATGAAATACTTGCGATAATTGGCCGCTCTGGTGTGGGAAAAACCACACTTTTAGGCTGCATTAACAATCTTGTCCGGTGCGACCGAGGCACAATAATAGTTGACGGGATGTACCTGTGCAAGGATGAAAATGGGACAAGCGTGTATGCAAAACCTGCTCAGATCCTTGAGATAAGAAAAAAAGTAGGATTAGTTTTTCAAAATTTTAACCTTTTTCCTCACATGTCTGTATTGGAAAATATAATAGAAGCGCCGATAAATGTATTTGGCGCTTCTAAAAAAGAGGCTGAGGGCAAGGCGCGAGAATTATTAAAAATGCTTGATTTAGAGGATAAAGCAAACTCTTATCCCTTTGAGCTTTCCGGAGGGCAAAAACAAAGAGTGGCTATTGCCCGTGCCTGTGCATTAAACCCAAAAATAATGTGCCTTGACGAACCTACTTCCGCTCTTGATCCGGAGCTTAGAGAAGGCATAGCATTAATTGCCGAAAAACTGGCAGCCGATGGAATGGGTGTTTTAATAATAACTCATGATATGAATTTTGCAAAAAGAGTAGCACACCGCGTAATATTTATGGATGAGGGACGAATTGTTAAAGAAGCTGGAAAAGAAGAGTTCTTTAACAACATTGAAAATGAAAGAATAAAAAGTTTTGTTATGATGGACTAAAGTAGATATTAGGCACTAAAAAATTCTTGGGCTATTCTTACGGCTTCTTGCGCGTCTTTTCCGTAATAGTCTGCTCCGATATTTCTTGCAAATTCCGGATTAAGAACTGCTCCCCCCACCATTATCCCGCAGTCAAGTCCCTCTGCTCTTATCGCCTTTATTGTTTTAGCCATATTTTGCGCTGTGGTTGTCATCAAAGCACTCAGACCTACAAGTCTTACATTATGTGCTTTGATATGTCTTATAATTTCTTCTTCAGGTACATCTTTTCCAAGATCTATCACATCAAAGCCATAATTTTCAAGAAGTATTTTCACAATATTCTTTCCTATGTCGTGAATATCCCCTCTCACTGTAGCCAGGATGATTTTACCTTTGCTGATACTGGTATTTCCCGCGCCTGTTTTTACAATATAGCTTTTTATAGCCTCAAAAGCGCTTTTTGCAGTCTCTGCAGACTGAATAAGCTGGGGCAAAAATATTTCTCCAGTCTCATATTTTCGGCCGACTTTATCTAGAGCAGGGATGAGATATTCATCAATTATTTGAGTTGGAGTTAAGAAATTTAGCATTTCATTGACTTTAGACTGAGCATCTTCTGCAAGGCCGTTTATTATAATACTTTCAATATCGCCTAAATTTGAAGAGGCTAATACTTTGCGGGCATCAGGCTCCTTTTCTGCACTGGCATATTCACTGATGTAATATTTTGCATACTTGTCGTGTCCCCACAGCACATTAAAGGCATTTACCGTCCCCATCACTTCTTTATCGGTAGGATCAATTATTGGCGCATCAAGCCCCGCTTCAAGGGCCATTGCAAGGAAAGTGCGGTTTAACAAAGAGCGATTAGGAAGACCGAACGAAACATTGCTTACACCTAGGACGGTTTTGACGCCAAGATATTCCTTTACAAGCCTTACAGCTTTTACGATTTCTTTTACGTCATCTTGTTGAGCAGAGGCTGCGATTACAAGGCAATCGATAATCAGATTTTCTTTTAATATACCATATTCTTCAGCCGCTTTTACTATACGCTCTGCGATCTTAAATCTATCTTCAGCTCTTGATGGGATGCCATTTTCATCTAAGGTTAGGCCTATAACACAGGCTCCGTATTTTTTAACTATGGGGAAAATGTCATCCATTATCTGTTTTTTGCCGTTTACAGAGTTAATTATCGGTTTACCATTATAAATTCTTACAGCAGCTTCAATTACATCGCTGTTTGCACTGTCTATTTGAAGAGGAATACTGATAGAGCTGGAAAGTTCTCGAACGATATTGAGCATCGTAGCTTTTTCATCTATTTCAGGCAGCCCCGCATTTACATTTAAAATATGCGCTCCTGCATCTTGTTGGAGCAAAGCCTGACGAAGGACGTATTCCATATCACCGCTTTTCAATGCTGTTTGAAGACGCTTTCTGCCAGTGGGATTGAGCTTTTCTCCGATAACAGTTACTCTATCGCCGATTATTACCGTTTTTGAAAAAGAGCTTACAGCTGTCATTGGCTTAACATGCCGTTTTACAGGCTTTAAACCTGAAATTGCGTTTCTAAGAGCCTTTATATGGTCATAGGTTGTGCCGCAGCAGCCTCCTAAGATTATAGCGCCTTTTTCAGCTATCTTTTTCGCATATTCCGCAAATTCTTCAGGCCCTACATTAAATATGGTTTTTCCATCTACGAGTTTTGGCATGCCTGCATTAGGCTGAGATATTACCGGCAGTGTTGAATATAAAAGGACCTCTTCGATTATTGGCAGCATTTCGCGGGGGCCTAAAGAACAATTTATACCTAAGGCATCAACGCCAAGACTCGAGACAACATTTACCATTGTCAGAGGATCTGTGCCGGTAAGAGTTCTTCTGTCTTTTTGAAAAGTCATTGTAGCTATTACAGGCAAGCTTGTGTTTTCCTTGGCTGCAAGTATGGCTGCCTTCATTTCATAAATATCTGACATTGTTTCTATTAAAATTAAATCGGCACCTGCTTTACTGCCAATGATTAATTGTTCTTTAAAAAGATCATAAGCATCTTCAAAGGACAAAGAGCCATATGGCTTCATAAGCTGTCCAATGGGACCGATGTCTAAAGCTACGAGCTTTTCTTGGGCAGTTTCAAGTGCTATATTTACACCGGCACTTACAATTTCGGTTACATCATATCCGTATTTTTCAAGTTTTAGTCTGTTTGCACCAAATGTGTTTGTTGTAATCACATCTGCGCCGGCATCCAGATACCCTTTGTGGACCTTTTTAATAATTTCAGGATGAAGAATGTTATAGCTTTCCGGAAGCTCTCCTGCTTTAAGGCCATATGTTTGAAGCATTGTGCCCATTGCACCATCGAAAATTACAAAGTTTGAGAAGTCGATTTTCTTATTCAAGAAGGCTTTCATCCTTTCTATATTGGCAGTTTACAGCAGAACATGACATACATTTTGTGCGATTCTCGCCTTTGAGGGGCATAGTCTGCCTAAGCCCCATAATTGCTGTCAGAGATTTGCGGGGAGAAAGCAGGAAGCTTTCTGTAACAGAAAGGCCGATTTTTCTATATGCATCTAAGGCTTGAAGTATCTCAAATTGAAAGTGAAGGGGGAATTTTCCGTAACCGGGTCCATATCGAAAAGTTGCATACAAATCTTGCGCTAAAGCTATTGATTTAACTTCTGAATCTGCCTTGCTAAATAAAGACTCAATAGCGGCTGAAGCGCATGCATCTAGGATAAGGCCCTTTATAGGCCGAGTCTTCATGTATAGCAAAATCCTTCTGTCAATTTCTAGACCGAGCGTAGCAGCTACTAGTGCTACTTTTGATGAGTCTTTTAAATAATTCAGTATATCATCTTCACTAAATATTATGTTGCTACCTCTGAGAAAAAGCACCTTATTTTGGAGCTTTATATCAAAAATCTCATAAGTATATTTAGGATTTGAAATATCCTGTATCTCATGGGTGCATTCATCCACTAATTTTATCGTATCCGGGTTTGGCTTGATACTGCCAAAGCCCAGATAGCAGAACACATTTTCATATTCGATATTCATGATAGCTCCCTGAAAAATTCAAACTTTACTTTTAATATTTTGATCGTATAGCTTATAGTAATTATGGTCTAGTAAGGGTAATATTTCCCCATACCCCCATCTTATCTTTTATAATAATTAAAACTCCCTCTACACCTGGAATAGATCTTGCAAAATCGATTCCGGCCTGTATATCCTCAGGGGTTTTGACTCTATTACCAACAGCAGTTGCAGCAGCATCAGCCAAAAGAGTGTCGTGGGATACCACCACTGCCGCATCGGCTTTGCCAAAACTTAGTGAATGCCCTACCGTCCCGCTAGAAGTACATACCCCTATCGAATTTTCAGATGGTGGAAAAAGTAAGGCAATTTTATTTGAGAGAGGTGATTTACCGGCATATACCAATACATGCCTTTCGCGGCTACTCTTAATATATATATCGCCGCCGTTTTCAATTATTATTTCATCACTGTATTTTTCAAGAGCCTTTCCTACATACTCACTTATAGCGCCTGCTACGGCAGCCATAGGTCCGACGCCGGCGGCTCTTGATGCACGACACATATGCTTTACTATGACAGGAGCATCCTCTGCCGGGTTTACAGGCACAAGGCTTGTTAAAAATTCAGGGCAAGACTTTATATAATCTGAAATCTCGCCCCTATATTTTTTAAGTTCTATTGTCGCCTCATTTTTCAAATCGGATTTAGAAATAATCTCTAAATCCGATTCGTATTCAGTAACATTAAATTTTACAAGACCTTCTGCCTTCATATAATCTCTGTAAAATCGTTTTTGATACATATTTGCCTCCGAAAATACTTATAAAGCCGCAGCAGCTGCAGATGGCAAGTCTTCTGAATCGCTGCTTATAGCGCGCAGAGGGCAAGCACCTATGCACAGCATACAACCCTTGCATTTCTTTATATCATATTCTAATTTCCATTCTTTGGTGTCAAAACATAACGCTTTTGTACTGCACACTGCAGTGCATGCACCGCATTCCACGCATTTTTTCGATTCTATATAAATTTTTTGCCTATATACATTTTTACTCATCTTCAAACTCTCCTTCCCTTACTTCTTCAAGAATATTTAGCTTTGCAACTTTACCGAAATGTTCTATCGGTTCCTGCAGCGTAAACTTCTTCATTTGTATCCAGCGCTTTAATTCTGCTGCAATTTCCCGAGCCTTGCTTAAACTTGAAAGCGGCGTAGTTGGTATTTGCCGTCCCTCGAAAGTAACTGTTCCGCTTCGAAGCTGGGCGTAACTTACTTTGCCGAGTATCGGCCTTGAACGTCGGCCGGTGCTGTAATCAACAATATAGGTATATATATCCTTATTTTCGACTGCTAAATTCATCAACATATCTTTATCAAGCACAGGTATCGGAATTCCTATGCCTACAAACATCGAGGTACCGTATTTTTCAAATACCGCGGGCTGAATATAATCACAACTCATCTCTTTTAAGTTGCCGATAACTGCTAAAGTTGCTGCAGAACCTATAGGAACACCATTTGTCTCGCGCTCTACTTCGGTTAAAAATTGAGTTCCCTGCCATGCTACATAACCTGGGGCACCTGCTAAAAATATTCTAGTTCCTATGCCGATTGTCCGAAGATACGGATCATTTAACAATGGGCTTAGCTCGCCTGCGGTAGAGTAGTTTATATTTGCCATATTGGGCTGCAGAACTCCCATATAGGTATACAAAGTTCGTGATGAAGTATTAGTAGCTGCATTGTAGTTTTGATAGCAATTCCTCGGGTTAAAAAGATAAGCCTCATTTATTGAATCCTTTGTTATATAAGTATCAATTTCTTTCCTCGGATAGCAATCCGTTCCGGGGGATGTGGCCTGCAAATGTATTTTCTTTCCTGATATTAAATCACATATTACATGAGCACCGCCATATTCTATACCTCTGTCTGTTGAAGTTTCGGTGGCGCCTAAATATGCATCAACTGCTGCAAGGCCGGCATGGGCAGGCACATTGTTCAGCAGCACCTTGGTCATTCGGATGGGAGGGTCGCTGTGGCCGAAATTTAAAAACGCACCGGAGGAGCACATCGGGCCAAAGGTAGCAGTGGTTACAACGTCTACATATTTTGTAGCTTCATCTATGCCCTTCTCCTTAACTATATCAATGATTTCCTCGGCTGTGACAACAACTGCGGTTCCGTTTTTGATTTTTTCGTTGATTTCTTCGAAAGATTTTTTGACTTCCATTATAAAAATGCCTCCCTGGAGTAAAAAATTTTGCAAAATAAAAGCTGCTTTTCGATAAGAAAAGCAGCTCGTTGCTTTGCGCACACAACAAATAAAACAGGCTGTTAATCTTATCTCTCAGGATTATCACTATCCTGCAGGAATTGACACCGATGCATTCTAATGGAAAATGCCGGTTGTCGAGCGTCATAGGGCCCGTCCCTCAGCTACTCTGGATAAGATGTTTTATTCAGTTTTGTTTATTTCTTATTAGTTTACATTACTTGATAAAGTTTGTCAAGGGTATTTTACCTAAGTTTGAGAAAAAGTTGTGACAGCAGCATGGCGAATCATGATAGGAGAACACATAGAGACGGTTCGAGACCACTGAGAACATGGAACACATGGGGACGGTTCTTTTGTGTTGTCAGACAACACAAAAGAACCGTCCCCATGTGTTCGACTGACTGGACTGACTGAATTAAAATTATGGTAATAGTAAAATAAATATGTTAATATTATATATAGAAATAAACCCAAAAAATGGAGGCGATTATATGAATTACATGAAAAAATCAGAAAGATCTATTATGATCATATCTATTCTATTTATTGTTTTAGGAATAATATTAATTGCAAAACCTGAATTTTCCCTTATAGCTATATGCCGGCTCTTTGGTATTATAATATTAGTCCCGGGAATAATCCAGCTTGCAAATTTCTTGCGCAAACCTACAGAAGAAAATATATTTGGATTAGATCTTGTCTTTGGGCTATTTTTTATTTTGCTTGGTATCTTTATGCTAATTGCTCCTAAAGCAGTTGTTTCTGCATTTCCTCTAATGATAGGGATAGTGATAATAATTGACAGTATACTGCGTCTGCAATTATCAATTAATCTAAAAAGAATAAGTTATGACAGATGGTGGGTGCATCTTTGTTTTGCTATCTTGACAGGCGTGCTTGGAGTTTTACTGGTCTTTAATCCTTTCGCGGGTAGCGTCATTCTCACGAGAATCATCGGCATTACATTAACTATCAGTGGTATTGTCAATTTAATCGGCATAGCACATATTTCGAAAGCTTTCAAGTAAATAAATAAGAATAGATGCTTTCAAGATACACGAATATCAAGCCTTGCGGGCGAACTTTCCTTGCCTGTAAGGCTTGATTTATGAAATTAAATAATATAAAAGTGTAAAAAAGAAAAGCTTAATTAGTAGAAAAACAAGCTTTGTTTTGATAGAATATAACAGGCATATCGACTTCAGTAATGCATGAATTAAGAAGCATAAGGCAATTAAATTTGCTGTATTAATATATAAAATAATCATCAAACGGAGACTGGCAGCTAAGAATCTAATGAAGCTGAGAATCTCCTGCTTTCAAATAAATATAAGGTGGAGAAGTTTAATTCACACTAAAGGATGCATTTCTATAAATCCTAGAAAGAAAAGAGGAAGGTTGCGCTAATTGAAGATACATACAAAAGAAGATTTTTACAAAGGATTGATTCATGGGATTCCGATTGCCCTAGGTTATATACCAGTTTCGTTTACCTTCGGCCTTATGGCGGTAAAAGGCGGCATACCGGCACTAGCTGCAATTTTAATTTCAATGACTAACTTAACATCGGCAGGACAATTTGCAGGGATGAATCTAATTATAGAAGGGGCTTCTCTTGTTGAAATAGCTTTAACAACACTTATAGTAAATCTGCGCTATATGCTCATGTCCATCTCTCTTTCACAGAAGCTTTCAAATAAAATACCGGCATTTAAGAAATACATACTTGCTTTCGGAATAACAGATGAGGTTTTTGCAGTATCTGCCGTGCAGCCGGGGGAGGTAACTTCGTCTTATATGTCAGGCCTTGTTACGCTTCCCTATATCGGTTGGACAATAGGGACAATAATGGGTGCTTTAGCATCTTCGCTATTGCCTCAAATGCTTCAAAACTCTATGGGTATAGCCCTTTACTGCATGTTTATTGCAATAGTAGTTCCTGCCGCAAAGGAATCTATAGCAGCTTTTGCTGTAACCTTAATAGCAATATCTATAAGTTCGCTATTTACTTGGGCACCCTTTATGAGCTCGATGTCAGCAGGATGGGTCATTATAATTGCTACAGTTGTTGCCTCCAGCATTGGAGCCATCGCGTTCCCAAGAGAGGATGATGAATGTGACTAAAACTAATCCATATCTTGCACTTATTGTCATGGCTGTCGTAACTTATTTAATAAGGGTTGCGCCTATTGCTCTCATAAAAGGAAAACTAAAATCAAGGTTTCTTAAATCTTTTCTGTATTATATGCCCTATGCTGTTTTAGGAGCTATGACATTTCCGGCAATCCTTTTTTCCACGGGGAATATAGTGGCATCAGCGCTGGGCGGCGCTTTTGCGTTATTTTTAGCTTATCATGATCAAGAAATGATAAAAGTTGCAATAGGAGGAATAGCAGTAGCTTATATTTGCCAGCTATTGCTATAAATCCAATAAAATTTAAATTAGAAAAACTTAAATTTTAAACTATAACGCCTGAAAACCTCCAAGAATTCAAAGCTTATGCTATTTAGAACGAAACGGAATGGAGAATCTTAAGGACGAAGTCTTTTCCTGCAGAAAATAAAGGATGTGCCAGTGTTGAACATAGATATTATTTGCGTAGGCAAGATAAAAGAAAAATACCTGCTAGACGGCATAAATGAATATAAAAAAAGACTTTTGCCTTACTGCAAATTGCGCATTATCGAAGCCATAGAGCAAAAGGCACCTGAGACCTTAAGCGAAAAGGAGAAGGTTCAGGTATTAGAGCGTGAAGGAAGGGATATTCTCCAAAAATTAAATCCTTCTTCATATATAATTACATTGTGCATTGAGGGACAGCCACTTTCCTCCGAAGAAATGGCTAAAAAGCTCAGTGATCTTATGATAGACGGCAGGTCACATGTTACATTTATCATTGGCGGCTCTTTAGGCCTTTCCTCGGAAGTTAAAGCCCGAGCAGATCTTTCCCTTTCATTTTCAAAACTTACCTTTCCGCATCAACTGATGAGGCTAATATTGATTGAGCAAATTTATCGATGGTTTAAAATAATACACGGCGAACCGTATCATAAATAACAATAGGTAGGCAAGCAGTTATTGATCTTGAATATTTTGCACACTGAGAAAATCTTATATGAGGGGCTGAGCTTGTGGAAGAGTTTGAAAAAATAGCAGTGATTTGCATACTTACCATGATAATCCACAGTGTTGATACCCTATCTTACTCAACACGCATAGCCGGTATCCGCACAAAAAAGCTTGCTGTGGCGCTGTCTCTTTTTAACATTATAGTTCTTGTTTCAAGAACATCAAATATGATTCAAGCTCCTCTTGTAGGAAGCATAGTAGATTCTGCCATCAAGTTTGGCAGGCAGGATATATTAGGCGATTTTCGGCTAATAATACTGTCGGCCACTATTGGAAGTATCGTCGGTGCTATGTTTATACCTACATTTATTAATATATTTACATATGCCATAAATCGGTTGGAAATAGTTGGCTCAGTTCCTAATCTCCTCATGCATACCTTTTCTATAAATGCGCTAAAAAAAGTCAAGAAAAGCATAGCACCTCCCAGCACAAGATATCTCAAACAAGTTCGCTATTCAGGCATTCCTATAAGTCTTGTAGTGTATCACACCCTCATAACTTCAATTTACACGGTAGGTATACTGGCATCAGTATACGCAGGCGTGGTAATACCTGCTTACCGCCTGACGGCAAGTCAGCTTTCCGGCATTATAAACGGTGTGGCTACAGTGCTGTATGCGGTTGTTGTAGATCCGACAGCTGCCCTAATAACAGATCAAACCCTTCAGGGAAAGCGCCCGGCAAAAGATGCCACTTCTTTGGTAACGCTGCTTGTATGCGGCAAGATAGGCGGGACGCTTTTAGGACAACTCATATTTTTACCGGCTGTGGATATCATAGTTTATTTTACAAAACTTATAATATAAATCCAAAGAGATGTATGGCTGCGAAAAAAATAAGCAGACATGTAGTAAATTTTAAAGATAGATATTGCATAAATATGCAATATAGTGTATAATTATCAAATAATACGGATACGGAGGTAAAAATATGAGTAGTAAAAAAGTAGTATTAGCTTATTCAGGGGGGCTGGATACATCAGTAATAATCCCATGGCTTAAGGAAAATTTTGATTATGATGTAATAGCTGTAGCTGTTGATGTGGGGCAGGGAGAGGAACTGGATCCTCTTAAAGAAAAAGCGATAAAGACAGGTGCAAGCAAGATTTACATAGAAGATGCAAAGAAAGAATTCGTAGAAGATTTTATATTTCCAACACTGAAAGCAGGCGCTATATATGAAGGCAAGTATCTTTTAGGAACATCTATGGCACGCCCTGTTATAGCCAAACGACTTGTGGAAGTAGCAGAAGCGGAGGGAGCAGAAGCTATAGCCCACGGCGCCACCGGCAAAGGAAATGACCAAGTCCGATTTGAGCTTACTATTAAAGCACTTAATCCCCATCTAAAGATAATCGCACCTTGGAGGATGTGGGATATAAAATCACGAGAAGAAGAAATCGAATATGCCCAAAAGCGGGGGATACCCATACCGGTAACCAAAGAACATCCTTACAGCATGGATCGCAACTTATGGCATCTAAGCCATGAAGGCGGAGACTTGGAAGATCCGGCAAATGAATCAAAGGACGATGTCTGCCTTATAGTGACACCACCTGCTAAGGCTCCGGATGTTCCTACATATGTGGAAATAGGCTTTGAAAAAGGTGTGCCTAAGACGATAAACGGCAAAAGTTATGAGCCGGTAGAACTGATAGAGGAGCTAAACAAAATCGGCGCCAAAAACGGCATAGGAATTGTAGATATGGTAGAAAACCGGTTGGTTGGCATTAAATCTCGGGGCATATATGAGACACCGGGGGGAACTATACTTTACCTTGCACATAAAGAATTGGAGTCGATTACCCTTGACCGCCAGACGTCGCACTTCAAGGAACACGTAGCCCAAAAGTTCGCAGAACTGGTATATGATGGCTGCTGGTATACACCTCTTAGAGAAGCGCTGTCGGCTTTTGTAGACAGCACTCAAGAAACCGTAACCGGCACAGTGCGCATGAAACTTTATAAAGGAAATTGCACCCCTGCCGGTATTAAATCAGATTATTCACTGTATGATGTGGATCTTGCCACATTTGGAGAAGAGTATGTGTATAACCAAAAAGATGCGGAAGGTTTTATAAACCTTTTCGGCTTGCCGCTTAAGGTTAGAGCCCTTATGATGGAAAGGAATAAGAAGTCATGAAGCTTTGGGGCGGAAGATTTACCAAAGAGGCAGATAAGGCTATGGAACGCTTTAATTCATCCATATCTTTTGACAAGCGCCTTTACAAATACGACATAAATGGCAGCATAGCACATGCTGCCATGCTTGCAAAATGCGGCATAATAAGCCGGGAGGATGCAAAAAGCATAATCGAAGGGCTTAAATCTATATTAGATGATATAGAAAGCGGAAAGCTTAAAATATCTGAAGATGCAGAGGACATCCATACCTTTATAGAGCAGCAGTTGACCTGCCGTATAGGAACAGCAGGGCAACGCTTGCATACGGCTCGCAGCCGCAACGACCAAGTGGCTCTTGATATCAGAATGTATTTAAAAGATGCTATAAGTCAAATACAGCAGTTACTAATTTCTCTAATGGAGACAATTACTGATGTGGCATTTATTCACATAGATACCATAATGCCCGGATATACCCATCTGCAAAGGGCACAGCCGGTGACTCTTGGTCATTATTTGATGGCATATTTTCAGATGTTTAAGCGAGATTATGAGCGGCTGGGCGATTGTTATAAAAGAGTTGATATTATGCCCTTAGGCTCAGGAGCTTTGGCTACCAGTACCTATCCTATAGACAGGCATTTTGTTGCAGAAAAACTCGGATTTTCATCGGTTTCAGAAAATAGTATGGATGCGGTATCAGACAGGGATTTTGAAATAGAATTTTTAAACTGTGCCGCCTTGATAGGTATGCATCTAAGCCGTTTTTGCGAGGAACTTGTGATTTGGTCCTCCGCAGAGTTTAATTTTATAGAATTAGATGACGCGTTTTGCACCGGAAGCAGCATTATGCCACAAAAGAAAAACCCTGATGTTGCAGAGCTTATCCGCGGCAAAACCGGCAGGCTTTATGGTGATCTTATAAGGCTTTTTACAGTTATGAAAGGCCTACCATTAGCATATAATAAAGATATGCAGGAAGACAAAGAAGCTATCTTTGATGCAGCTGACACTCTTACAGATTCAATTTCCATATTTTCAGCCATGCTTTCTACCGCGACTTTTCATAAAGATGTAATGTTAAAAGCAGCTTATGGCGGTTTTACAAATGCCACAGACGCTGCTGATTATCTTGTAAAAAAAGGGATGCCCTTTAGGCAAGCTCATGAAATTATAGGGCGTTTGGTGGTATACTGCATTGAAAACGGTAAAGATTTATCTACTATTTCCATTAAGGAGTATAAGCAGTTTTCTGGGTTATTCGATGAAGATATCAAAGGCGCAATAGATTTAAAGACTTGTATACAAAATAGAAAGGTTTATGGCGGTCCATCCCGAGAAAGCGTGACTGTCATGATAGATAATGCAAAAAAATTTTTAGAGGAACATAAAAAATAACTTTATTCCACATACCGTCTTAAAGCCTTGACGTCCTTTATCTTGATTGTTGAGCGGTGATAATCGATAATCCCTTCATCTTTCATGCGGCTCATTTCCCGGGACATGGATGGTCGTGACACATTTAAAAAATCTGCCATGTCGTTTCGATTCATGGGTAAAACAAATGTAGTTTTACCCGTTTTTTTATATTGGTCCAGTAAGAAAGCGCTAATTTTACCCCTCATACTTTTAATTGTCAGATATTCAACCTTCTTATTTAACGCCAAAGCCCGTTCGGATACAATCTTGAGCATATTAAGTATTAGGGTTTTGTGCCATGGGCACACCTTATCGCACTGACCTGTTATCTTTTTACCTGAAAGAAAAAATACAGTGCAGTCTTCCGAAGCTATAACTGTGGAAGGCCAGACCGGATTTTTTGAAAATACCACCATCTCTCCAAACATATCCCCAGGCTGCAGTATCGCAATAACCAGCCGATCGCCGGCAGAATTTTCTCTTACCACGGCTGCCTTGCCCTTCAACAACACCCCCACCGACTCAAAAGCATCTCCTGCCATAGCGATAAGCTCATCCTTTTTGTAATCGCATATCCTCGGCTCAAGACAGCCCATCATGAGAGACAATTCATCTTTTTTTATTCCTTCAAACAAAAGAGTTTCAGGCAAAACGCTTGCTTTTACATCAAAAATATAAATCACCCACTTTTTGTAGCCATGGCTACCGAAATATTGTCTATATTTTACTACTATATAGTTAAACATACAACATGTAATTAAAAGAAGGTGAGCATAATGAAAAGAAAAATTGTTACCATAGATGAGGAAAAATGCAATGGCTGCGGTCTTTGCGCGAGTGCCTGTCATGAAGGAGCGCTACAGCTTATAGACGGAAAGGCAAAACTTGTATCAGAAACTTACTGCGACGGATTGGGCGACTGCCTTCCGAAATGTCCTACAGGAGCAATTACCATAAGGGAGATGGAAGCTGCACCATATAATGAGGAAGCAGTGAAGAAAAATATGATGGCAAAAAATGCCAAAAACACACAAGATGCCTCAGAAAACAAACTGCCCTGCGGATGTCCTGGCAGCAGAGTAAAAATGCTAAATAAGGAAGATAATCAAAAAATTGGGTATGCTGCTGTAAAAGAACAATCACGGCTTGCCCAATGGCCATGCCAGCTAAAGCTTGTTCCGGCAAATGCGCCGTTTCTTACCAACGCTCATTTGCTTATAGCCGCCGACTGCACCGCATATGCCTACGCCTCTATCCACAATGACTTTATGAGAAACAGAGTTACGCTGATAGGCTGTCCAAAGCTTGATAATGTCGATTATACAGATAAGCTTACAGATATTCTAAAATTTAACAACATAAAAAGCGTAACAGTGCTGAAAATGGAAGTTCCCTGCTGTAATGGCATCGCAAACGCTGTAAGAGAAGCGCTTATCGCAAGCGGCAAGATGATCCCTTGGAATATAGTTACCATAAGCACAGAAGGGGATATTATCGAGGATTGAATTTAGAACAGGGATGAAATATAAAAAAGATAGAGTTTTACAGATTTTCTACTTTGAAAAACCAAATATATTATACGGGGGATTTTTTATGATAGAAAAAAGATATGAATTTACCTTTTCGGATGCAAAAGCCATTGATAGAGTCGTATCTGACGATAATGTAGACATAAATCATATGATACTTCCGAAAGGGGATGCACTTCCCGAGCACTATACAAATTCAAATGTGTACATGATTGTAGTAAGAGGCGAAATTTCACTACAGCTGGGCACGCAGGATGAGCACACCTATCCTGCAGGAAGCATCATAGCAATTCCATATAAGACAAAAATGAATGCACGCAACAATCATGAAGAAGTATTAGAATTTTTTGTGGTTAAGGCTCCAAGCCCTAAAACTTTTGCCAAAAATTAAGGCATTAGCCTTATTAGCTATGCCGGCGCTTACAGCGTCGGCTTTTCTTTATTTCTCAGAATTATTTTTAAATGATTGAATCTGCCTGAGTTTAGAATAGAATATGTTAATTTATGCGTAGTTAATATAAAAATTAAGCAAAATTATTTAGAAATGAGCAAAAAACTATTGATTTAAATTTAGAATCGGGGTATAATTTAATCAAACGAGAGCAAATAAGCATAAAGATAGTAAATGATTAATTATATAGCGAAAAGCGAGAGTGATTTTCGTGTTTGCAGAAGAAAGACAGCAAAAAATCCTGGAACTCCTTGAAAAAAACAGCAGTATAAAAGTTAAGGAACTTGCAAAGATGTTTGATGTATCCGAGTCTACTATAAGAAGAGACCTGCAGGAGATGGAAGAAAAACAGCTTTTAAAAAGAACCCATGGGGGAGCAGTTGGAATTAAAAAAATGATATTTGAACCTACTTTCAAGGAAAAGGAAGACAAAAGCCAAAGAGAAAAATCAATTATTGCAAAAACTGCAGCTTCTTTAATAGAAGATAATGATACCATAATCTTGGATTCGGGCACTACTACTCTAGAGATAGCAAGGTGTCTTGAAGCAAAGGACATAACAGTTATAACAAATTCTATTGACATAGCTTCTGAGCTTTCTGAAAAAGACGATGCGGAACTTGTGATTACAGGTGGATCGCTAAGAAAAAAGACTCGGGCCATGGTAGGACATATAGCAGAAAGCACTATACGTAATTTTAGAGTAGACAAAGCCTTCATAGGAGCAAACGGAATTTCCGTAAAAGAAGGTATTACAACGCCAAATTTTATCGAAGCTCAAACCAAAAGGGCCATGATGGAGGTGGCTGACAAGGTATATATAGTAGCAGATGCTTCCAAGTTTAACCAGGTCTGTTTTTCAGTGATAAGCAGTATCAGAGAAGTAACCGCCATTATAACCAGTGGAGATTTAGATGAAGAAGTGATAAAGGAATTTGAAGATGCGGGAGGCAAAATCATCATAAAAAATGAGTAATTCAAGCGAAAGGGTGACCAAATGCAGATGGTGATTACAGTAACTCTAAATCCGGCACTAGATAGAACGCTTAATGTGGACAATTTTACCATAGGAACAGTAAACAGGGTAGTCGGGGCAAGATACGACATCGGCGGCAAAGGAATTAACGTCTCAAAAGTTCTGAAAAATTTCAATATAGACTCTTTATGCCTCGGCTTCTTGGGCGGAATTTGGGAAGGTTATTTTTTGCAAGAGTTAAAACGCCGGAATATCTCCTCGAATTTTACCCATATAGATGAAGATACAAGGACTAACACAAAAGTAGTAGATACCATAAAGGGCACGTTTACAGATATAAATGAAGCAGGTCCCGAGATAAAAAAATCAGAGCTTGAAAAATTCATGTATACTTTTGAAAATTCATGCAAGAACGGCGATATAGTAATTTTATCAGGAGGAGTAAGCCCATCGGTGCCTTGGGATATTTACGGGAAACTTATTAAAATAGCCAAGGAAAAAGGAGCTACAACAATACTTGATGCGGAAGAGGAGCTGCTTAAAGAAGGGGTCAAAGCAAAACCGGATATTATAAAGCCCAATATACACGAACTTACAAAACTCATGAATTTAGATGATGGCTCAGATGATGCCATAATAAAAGCCGGAAAAAAACTGGTAGGATATGGGATAAAAAAGGTTCTTGTTTCCTTAGGGGAACGGGGTGCAATATATGTGACGGAAAATGGAGTATATAAGTGCAACGGATTGAAAGTGCCGGTAAAAAGCACAGTAGGAGCAGGGGATTCTATGGTAGCAGCTCTTGCTTATAGTTTAATAAATGATTTTAGCGATGAATATACGTTAAAATTTGCAAATGCCTGCGGAGCAGCAACTGTAATGTTGGAAGGCACAGAAGCATGCACTTTAGAGCAAGTTAAAGATTTAGTGGATAATGTTTTCATTAAGGGGGAAAATTATTAAATGGAAATCAGAGACATGTTTTCGAAAGAAAGAACGAGTTTTGATTTAAAGGCAACTACCAAAGAAGAGGTTATAGATGAACTTATAGATATTTTATACAAAGACGGAAAGATAACAGATAAAGAAGAATTTAAAAAAGCGGTATTAAAGAGAGAAGAAGAGTTTTCAACAGGTATAGGAATGGGAATTGCCATTCCTCATGGCAAAAGCGCCGCAGTTAAAGAAGCTTCAATAGTTTTTGGTAAAAGCACAAAGGGTATCGATTTTAATTCCATGGACGGCGAGCCGGCTCATTTGTTCTTTCTTATAGCTGTTCCTGAGGAATCTAATGATGTGCATCTTAAGGCTTTAAGCGAGATATCAAGGAGGCTGATGCATGAGGAAGTAAGGGAAAAACTCTATAAGGCTCAAAGCTTCGAGGATTTTATAGAAGCATTCTAATATCAAATTCTAAGACAAATATCTAGGTTTTGATAATTTTACTAAATATGAGGCAAGGCCGCTGCTGACTTGCTATATTAGGATAGCATAAGGCCTTTTGGAACTAATAAAATATAAAAGAGGAGGACTTATATATGAAAATTGTAGCTGTTACGTCGTGCCCTACGGGCATAGCCCATACCTATATGGCTGCTGAAGCGCTTCAAATGGCAGCTAAAGAGCTTGGTCATGAGATAAAGGTGGAGACCCAAGGTTCTGTAGGCGCAGAAAACGTTATAACAGAAGAAGATTTAAGGCAGGCAGATGCGGTTATCATTGCCGCTGATACTAATGTTGACAAATCTAGATTTACAGGGCTTCCGGTAATAGAAGCTTCTGTAAGCGAGGCGATAAAAAATCCAAAGGCCCTTATAAATAAAGCCCTATCCGCTAAGCCGAAGGTGAGTGCGGTAAAAGAAACTGTCCAGCCAAAAAGTAAAGAAAAGGAATCTCAAAAAGGTCTTTATAAGCATTTAATGACAGGCGTATCATATATGATACCCTTTGTAGTGGCAGGCGGAATATTAATAGCCTTGGGATTTGCCTTTGGAGGCATATATGTTTATGAAAACGTAGGAAGCCTCGGCGAGATTATCTTCTCAACAGGGAAATTAGCTTTTTCGCTAATGGTCCCGGTGCTTGCAGGTTATATTGCTTATTCCATAAGTGATAGACCGGGTTTAGTCCCTGGATTTGTAGGCGGTGCTCTTGCAGATAAATTAGGCGCAGGATTTATAGGCGCGCTTCTTGCAGGGCTTATAGCAGGTTACACTGTGGCATTTTTAAAGAAATATATTAAGCTGCCAAAATCTATGCAGGGATTGATGCCAGTTTTGGTGCTGCCTGTGCTTTCAACATTGATTATGGGTCTTGTGATGGTGCTGGTATTAGGCGGGCCTGTAAAATCTATAAATGATGCAATGTCAGCATGGCTTAATAACTTACAAGGATCTAGTGCAGTGCTCTTAGGTATAGTGCTGGGCTGCATGATGGCTTTTGACATGGGGGGTCCTATAAACAAAGCGGCATACGCCTTTGGCACTGCTACAATAGCCGCGGGACAACCAACACCGATAATGGCTGCGGTCATGGCTGCCGGCATGGTGCCGCCACTGGGCATAGCCCTTGCAACGATTATTGCTAAAAACAAGTTTACTGCCGCCGAAATAGAAGCAGGAAAAGCAGGCTGGGTCTTAGGACTTTCGTTTATAACAGAAGGGGCGATTCCATTTGCGGCAGCAGATCCCTTTAGAGTGATTCCATCTATAATGGCAGGTTCAGCAGTAACAGGAGCCCTTTCTATGCTTTTTGGCTGCGCACTAGCCGTGCCCCATGGCGGCATTTGGGTGCTTTTTATACCAAATGTTGTAACAAATCTATTCTTTTACATTCTTTCTATAGCTATAGGCACAGTAGTTACAGGATTATTGCTTTCGATTTTAAAAAAGCCTATAGAAAATAGCTCCTCTTTATAAATACTAAATTGCAACCATTTATTTTTGTAAAACCACTTGGCTTGCCCAAGTGGTTTATTTACGTATATAATTATATTACATACGGAACAATATTCCGGAGTTATATAGGATATGAAGGCTTTGAATTTATCTTAATATCTTAAAATATAGTCATATAAAGATTAAAAAAGGTGGAGAAAGTTGACAGAACATTACATTGACGCAATGGGTTTTATGTGTCCGGTGCCTAATATGATGGTGCAGGAAAAACTAGAACAAGCTCAGCAAGGGGATGTTATCATACTTGAAACAGACCACAGCTGTGCAGCCGTAAACATAATAAATGATATGAAAAAGAAAAAAATCCGAGCTACATCCCAAGAAATTGATAATGGTATATGGCGTGTTGTGATAAGACTATAAACCTTACAAAATTAACAAAATCCGCGGCTGGGAAGGTGTAAAAACTTTATAAATGCCCGTGCTACAGTGCTCTGGGCTTTTTCTGTTTTATAGGCAAGGTAAATTTTTTGCTTTAAAGTTATGCCCTTGATATCAACGGCCTTAAGAGTTTTATTGTGCAGTTCTTTTTTAAGGGCAAGTTTTGACATTATTGATATGCCGTGACCTGCTTCTACAGCGGCCTTGATGGAGTCTACGCTGCTAAGTTCCATGACAATGTTAAGAGAGGAAATATCAATTCCTGCCGAGCTCAAGCAATTTTCAACAACTTGCCGAGTGCCGGAGCCGTGCTCCCTCATAATAAGGGGTTGTTTTACAAAGTCCTCCGGCAGCAAATATTTTTTGCCATTCCAGGGCTCTTTATTCGGCACTATAACTGTCATATCATCAGTGGCTATTTCTTCAATAGCAAAAGGACCTGAAACCCGATCGCCCTCAATAACTGCCACATCAACTATTTCATCTTTTAAGTCACTGATAACCTGTGTTTGATTTCCCACTTTTAATTTTAAATTTGTTTCAGGGTATTTCTCTTTAAATATAAATATACTGCACGGCACCGCATAACCGCCGACAACCGAAGTGGCTCCGATAGTAAGACTGCCCTCTACCGAGGCACGCAGGCTGTCCATCTTGGATTCCAGCTCGCTAAAAAGGTCTGTTATCCTGACGGAATAATCGTAAAGCAGCCTACCTGCGTCGGTTAAACTTGTGCCACGATTGCTTCGCTCCAACAGCTGTATCGAGAAATAATTTTCCAATTGCTTTATTTGCTGAGAAAGAGCCGGCTGAGTGATAAAAAGTTCTTCGGCAGCCTGGGTAAGGGAACCGGTTTTAGCTATAGCAGCAAATGCCTTTAAAAAATCGATATTCATAGTAAACCACCTTTTTGATATAAGCTATACTTATAATAACATAAAATTAGCTAATTTTACAACTATTCCTAAGCTAAGTATAATAAAGATAGTGAAGGAAATCACAAGTACAATCTTTATAGGAGGTGTTTTTGTGGCGCAATCAGAAGTTTCACTGAAATCCAGGATAAAATCAAAACCTGCTGCTAAAAAGAAGAACCAGATAGGTTACGGCATCGCACTACTTGCACTAATAATTGTTTTTGGCTGGTATTTATCTACTGTAGCAACTTCCGTAGCTCTTCGCTGGATAATTGGAATTGCTTTTGGGTTCATTCTGCAGCGCTCCAGGTTTTGCTTTACCGCAGCTATGAGGGATCCCTTTTTAACAGGCAGTACATCACTTCTAAGAGCGGTTATCATAGCAATCCTGGTAGCCATGATAGGATTTTCAGCGGTGCAATTTGCGGCAGTAAGCGCAGGAGAGGCTGTTCCCGGCAACATAAGCCCTGTGGGAATCCATACCCTACTCGGAGGAATTATCTTTGGAATAGGGGCGGTTATCGCCGGCGGTTGTGCATCGGGGACTTTGATGAGGGTAGGCGAAGCATATGTGATGAATATGGTGGCACTGGTGTTTTTTGTTATCGGCTCAGGATTTGGAGCATATATCTTCGGTTGGGTAAAAGACAACATAGTGCGCTCTTCGCCTGCGGTATTTCTTCCTGATGTGCTCGGTTGGCCCTTAGCTTTCTTCGGGCAGATATTGGTACTTTTTGGATTATATTGGCTGGCTTTTTGGTGGGATTATAGAGAAGTATAAAAAATTTTTAAAAGTATAAAAAGGAGAGGATATAAATGGCAGAAGTATATCTTGATTGTTTAGGAGAGGCTTGTCCCGTACCCCTTATAAAAACTCAAAATAAGTTAAAGGAGCTC